>JBOHDD010000182.1:0-7812 GCA_050699155.1 Nocardioidaceae bacterium | reverse complement strand
TGGGCGGGCGACGCAGCAGCGGTGTCGCCTGGTCGAGCACCGACCGGTAGCGCTCGCGGGTCCTCTGGGCCGCTGCTTCTGTGGCGGGGTCGGGATCGACCGTGTGCTGTGCCAGCGGCCAGTCGGGAGGCGTGCTGCTGCCAGCGAGCGTCCAGGCCGCCTGCCGCGCTGCGCCCACGGCGACGTACTCACCGGGCTCGGGCACCGACAGCGGCAGGCCGAAAAGCGACGAGGCGATCTGCTGTACGGCGTGCGAGCGCGCGGCTCCGCCCACCAGCACCACACGGCGGGGACTGGTGCCGGACGCCCGCAGAGCCTGCATCGCGTCGACGAGCCCGCAGAGCATGCCCTCGACGGCGGCCCGTGCCACGTGGCCCGGTGTCGCGTTGCGCCGGGTCAGACCGTGCAGCAGCCCGGTGGCGTCGGGCAGGGGAGGGGTGCGCTCACCGTCGAGGAAAGGAAGCAGCACGAGCCCGTCGGTGTCCGGCACCGACAGCGCGAGCCGGTCGAGGTCGGCGAGATCGGTTCCGGTCATGGCGGTGGCGGCGCCGAGGACACGCGCGGCGTTCAGCGTGCACACCAGCGGCAGGAACCGCCCGGTCGCGTCGGCGAAACCGGCGACGATGCCGGACTCGTCCGCGGTCGGTGAGTCGGACACGGCGAACACGGTGCCGCTGGTGCCGAGAGACACCGCGACGTCGCCCGGGCGCAGACCGAGGCCGAGGGCCGCCGCCATGTTGTCGCCGGTGCCCGGTGCGAGCAGGGCACCCTCGGCGGTCTCGCCGACGGGCTGCTGCGGCCCGGCCACGCGTGGCGTGTCGAGACCGCGGCCGAAGGCGCGCTCGAGGACGTCGGGGAGGTAGCGGCCCTGTCGGGGTGACCAGTAGCCGGTGCCCGAGGCGTCACCCCGGTCCGTCGTCGGTGCACCGGCATCGGCGCGGAGCCGGTGGGTGAGCCAGTCGTGCGGCAGCAGGACACCGGCGGCCGTGTCTGCGACGTCGGGCTCGTGCTCGGCGACCCACCGCAGCTTGGTCACGGTGAAGCTGGCGACGGGCACCAGCCCGGCCAGGTCGGCCCACGCCTGCGGGCCGCCGATCTCGGACAGCAGGTCCTGTGCCTGCGGCGCGGAGCGGTTGTCGTTCCAGAGCAGAGCGTCGCGGACCGGCCGGTTGTCGCCGTCGACGAGCACCATCCCGTGCTGCTGGCCTCCGACGGCGAGGGCGGAGACGTCGTCCAGCAGGCCCGCCGATGCGTCGAGCCAGGCCCTCCACCACACCTGCGGGTCGACCTCGGTGACATCCGGGTGCGATGCGCGGCCCTCCCGCATCACCTGACCCGTGTCCGCGTCGCAGACGACCACCTTGGTGGCTTGTGTCGAGCAGTCGACTCCTGCAACCAGTGTCATGCCGTCGCTCCCCGCGGGTCGGGTCGGTCGGGGCGCTCGTCGGTCGTCTCGAGCAGACCACGCGCAAGGTCGGCGTCGCAGACGAGGCTGTCGACCAGACCGCCGTGCAGGGCCGCTGACACCGCCGCTGCCCGCTGATGACCGTAGGCGAGCCCGATGACCTCGGGGATCGCGCGCAGCTGGTCGAGGGTGACGCCGAGGACCCGCTCGTCGATGGGGGTGACAACGGCTCGGCCGGAGGCGTCGAACAGCCGGGCACCGATCTCGCCGACGGCGCCGCTCTCGCTCGCCTGGACGCGCTCACCCGGCTCGACGGTCTCCCACACGGTCGACAGCGCCGCCTCCCAGGCGCCGATGGCGACGACGGCGATCGACACCGTCTCGAACCGGTCGAGCGCCTGCCGGATGGCCGACTGGCCGGACAGCGCCAGCACTGTCGCGGCGTCGGGGAGCACCATCGGCGCATAGATCGGGAACGCCTTCCCACCGCCGACCAGCGTCGCCTGCCGGACGCTCTCGACGCTGCCGGCCTCGATGTCGGGACCGGCGAGGGTGCCGGTCAGCTGGACGATCGGGCAGTCGGCCAGGTTTCCGAGCGCCTGTGTGGTCGCGGCCACGCTGCGGCTGCAGGTGAGCCCGAGTACGTCGTCGGCCGTGACCAGCTCACTGAGCAACTCGGCGGCCACGTGGCCCAGGTCCTCACGGGCCGAGGGGGAGCCGCCCGGCGAACTACCCGGCGAACTGCCCAGCGACCCCTCGACCACGATGGCCCGGCGCAGCCCGAAGCGCTCCTGCAGGACTCCCGACCGCTCCGGGTCGATCGGGGCGGGTAGGTGCACCCGGACCTCCACCAGGCCGAGTGCGCGCGCGTCGTCGAGGATCCGCGCGACCTTGAACCGGGACAGCCCGAGGTCGTCGGCGATCTCCACCTTCGAGTCGCCGTCGAGGTAGAACCGGCGCGCGATCAGCGCCGCCTGCACCTGCCATGCCGGCCCCTGCGCCTCGGCCTCACGTGCTCGCGCCATCCGCTCCGACTCCTTCCGACCCGTGCACGGTCGCGGTCTCGCACCCTAGCCGGGCCCGCTCCGGTCGAGGTCTTGACGGCTCGGCCCGGCGAATGTCAGTGTGCTCGTTAGAGAGCGTACATGCTCGTTTGAGCATCACGCCAGGTGATCACCGACGGCTGGGAGGTCGCGATGCGGGCGGCGCAGATCGAGAAACCGGGATCGATCCTGGTGGGTGACGTGCCGGACCCGGCACCGGGCGCCGGCGAGGTCCTGGTGCAGGTGGAGGCGTGCGGCGTCTGCGGCACCGACCTGCACATCGCCGACGGCGAGTTCGCCCCCACGCCGTACCCGATCGTGCCGGGCCACGAGTTCGCCGGCACCGTGGTCGAGGTGGGCTCCGACGTGCGCACCGGGATCACCGTCGGGACCCGGGTGGCCGTGGACCCCTCGCTGTTCTGTGGACACTGCGCCGCCTGCCGCAGCGGGCGCGGCAACCTGTGCGCGAACTGGGGTGCGACCGGTGACACGTTGGACGGCGCCTTCGCGGAGCGGGTGGCCGTCCCCGCAGTCAACGCCTACCGGCTGCCGGACTCGATGAGCTTCGAGCAGGGCGCCCTCGTCGAGCCCCTCTCGTGTGCTGTGCACGGCGTACGCCGGCTCGGTGTCGAGGTCGGGGAGTCCGTGCTGGTCGTCGGGGTCGGCACGATGGGGCTGCTGCTCACCGCGCTGCTCGAGCGCTCGGGAGCACGGGTGGTCGCGGTGGACCGGCTCGAGTCGAAGACCGCGCTCGCGGAGTCGATGGGCGCGCATCGGTCCGCCACCTCCATCGACGAGCTCGGTGACGAGCGGTTCGACGCCGTCGTGGACGTCACGGGCGCGCCGGCCGTGATCGAGCAGGGGCTCGCTGTGGTCCGCCGGGGTGGCCGGTTCCTCGTGTTCGGCGTCGCGGCGTCCGACGCCCGGGTCGCCGTCTCGCCGTTCCGCATCTACAACGACGAGATCACCGTGGTCGGGTCGATGGCGGTCCTGCACAGCTTCGGCACCGCGCTCGACCTGGTCGCCGGCGGCGCCGTGCGCACCGACGGGCTGGTGAGCCATCGGCTCCCCCTCGAGCAGTACGAGCAGGCGCTGGACGTCGTCCGCGGTGGCACCGGGGTGAAGGTGCACGTGCAGCCCGGGCTGGGGTCGGCATGATGCGCGTCCTCCGCCGGTTCCGCGGCGCCGTCGCAGTCGCCGGCTGCGCCGCTCTCGCCGCGGGATGCGCCGGCGCCGGCGCGCTCGGCAGCGGAGGTGCGGGTACGTCGCTGGTCGTCGCGATCGTGTCCAACCCGCAGATGGAGGACGCGATCGGGCTCTCGTCACGGTTCGAGGCCGAGCACCCCAACATCGACCTCGAGTTCGTGTCCCTGCCGGAGAACGAGGCGCGGGCGAAGATCACGGCGTCGGTCGCCACCGGCGGCGGCGAGTTCGACGCCGTCATGATCAGCAACTACGAGACTCCGCAGTGGGCGAAGAACGGCTGGCTGGTGAACCTGCAGCCCTACATCGACCGCACCGCCGGCTACGACGACGAGGACTTCATCCCGTCGATCCGGGAGTCGCTCTCGCATCGCGGCGACATGTACTCCGTGCCGTTCTACGGTGAGTCGTCGTTTCTGGTCTACCGCAAGGATCTGTTCCGCAAGGCGGGCCTGACGATGCCCGAGAAGCCCACCTGGCCACAGGTGCGAAGGCTGGCGGCCAAGCTGCACGACCCGCAGAACGGCATGACCGGCATGTGCCTGCGCGGGCTCCCGGGCTGGGGCGAGAACCTCGCACCGATGAGCACCGTCGTCAACACCTTCGGCGGCCGCTGGTTCGACATGGGGTGGAACGCGCGGCTCACCTCGCCTGACTTCGTCCGGGCTGTGCGGTTCTACGTCGACCTGGTGCGCGACTTCGGCCTGCCGGGCTCCGCGGCCGCAGGCTACTCCGAGTGCATCACGGCATACAGCCAGGGTCAGGCGGCGATGTGGTACGACGCCACCGCGATGGTCAGCACCGTCGAGTCGCCCGCTGACAGCCAGGTCGAGGGCAGGAACGGCTACGCGCCCGCGCCGGTCGTCGAGACGGACTCCTCCGGCTGGCTCTACACCTGGTCGCTGGGTATCCCGGAGAGCTCCGAGAACCCCGACAAGGCCTGGGAGTTCCTGGACTGGGTGACGAACAAGGGGTACATCCGGCTCGTCGGTGAGGAGATCGGCTGGGAGCGGGTGCCGCCGGGCAGCCGGCAGTCGACGTACGAGATCCCCGAGTACCGCAGGGTCGCCACGGAGTACGCCGAGCCCACGCTGCAGGCGCTGAGATCCGTGGATCCGGACGACGCCACCGTCGAACCCGTCCCGTACTCCGGCGTGCAGTTCGTCGGCATCCCTGAGTTCCAGGACCTCGGGACACGCGTCGGCCAGCAGATGTCGGCAGCGATCGCGGGCCAGATCAGCGTGGAGGAGGCGCTCGCGCAGTCCCAGAACTACGCGGAGACCGTGGGCTCGTCCTACCAGGAGGAGGAATGATGGCCAGCGTAGCCACGCCCTCACGGGTGACAGCGCCGTCGCAGCAGCGCGCACTCGGCAGCAGGCGCGCGCAGGCCTGGTCACGCCGGGCGCCGCTGATGCCGGCGCTGGTGTTCGCCATCATCGTCACCCAACTGCCGTTCCTGTTGACCGTGTGGTACTCGCTGCAGTCGTGGAACCTCGTGCGGCCGGGTTCGGAGGAGTTCATCGGGCTGTCCAACTACGTGGACGTCTTCGCCGACAGCACGTTCCGCGGCGCAGCCCTGCAGACGGCCGTGCTGACAGGCTCGTGCGTCGTCATCGCGCTGCTGCTTGGTATCGGTCTCGCGATGCTCCTCGACCGGGAGTTCGTCGGCCGAGGCGTCGTGCGCACGCTGCTGATCACGCCGTTCCTGGTGATGCCCGTTGCGGGCGCGCTGCTCTGGAAGACCACGCTGCTGGACCCGGTGTACGGTCTGGTCAACTTCGTGCTCGGACCCCTCGGTGCCGGCGAGACCGACTGGGTGACCAGCTACCCGCTTGCGTCGGTCATCGCCGCGCTGGTCTGGCAGTGGACGCCGTTCATGATGCTGCTGGTGCTGGCCGGCCTGCAGGCGCAGCCGAAGGACGTGCTGGAGGCCGCGCAGGTCGACGGCGCGACCGGCTTCCGGACCTTCCTGTTCGTGACGCTGCCGCATCTGCGTCGCTACATCGAGCTGGCGGTGCTCCTCGGTGCGATCTATGTGGTCAACACCTTCGACCAGATCTACATGATGACCCAGGGCGGCCCGGGGACGGCGAGCTCCAACCTGCCCTTCTACATCTACCAGCGGGCATTTCTCGGCTTCGACGTCGGACAGGCCGCGGCCATGGGTGTCGTTGTCGTCGTCGGCACGATCATCGTCGCCACCGTGGCCCTGCGGGTGATCTTCAAGAGCTTCGACGTGAAGGAGTCGTGATGTCTGCCTCCACGATGAACCCCACGATCCGCAGGCGGCCTCGCACGCGTGGCCTCGTGGCGACAGTGGTCACCTGGTTGGTCGGGGTGCTGTTCTTCTTCCCGATCTTCTGGATGGTCCTCACCGCGTTCAAGCAGGAGGTGGACGCGTACACCGACGTACCCAAGCTGTTCTTCACCCCCACGCTGGAACAGTTCCGCGGGGTCTTCAGCTCGGGCTTCTGGCCCTACGTCGCCAACTCCGCGTTCGCCACCGTGACGTCGACACTGCTGGTGCTGCTGCTCGCCGTCCCGGCGGCGTACGCCCTGTCGATCCGGCCGGTCGCGAAGACACAGGACGTGCTCTTCTTCTTCATCTCCACCAAGATGCTGCCGGTCGTCGCGGTGATCGTGCCGCTCTACGTGATCAGCCAGCGGATCAACATGCTCGACAACATCTGGATGCTGGTGATCCTCTACACCGCGATGAACCTCCCGATCGCCGTCTGGATGCTGCGTTCGTTCATGCTGGAGATTCCGGGGGAGGTGCTGGAGGCCGCCGAGGTCGACGGGGCGGGGATGCGGCCGATGTTCCGTGAGGTGCTGTTGCCGATGCTGGCACCGGGGATCGCGGCCACCGCCCTGATCTGCGTGATCTTCGCGTGGAACGAGTTCTTCTTCTCGGTGAACCTCACGGCGGCGCGGGCCGGGACGGTGCCGGTGTTCCTCGTCGGCTTCATCACCAGTGAGGGGTTGTACTGGGCACAGCTGTCGGCCGCCGCCACGATGGCGGCGCTCCCGGTGGTCATCGCCGGGTGGGTCGCGCAGAAGCAGCTCGTCCGCGGTCTCTCGATGGGCGCCATCAAGTAGCCCTGGTCGCCTCGTCGAGCAATGGCAGCACGCGATGCGGGATCTGGGTCGCCAGCGCGATCACGGTCGACGTACGCACGATCCCCTCGAACGCCACCACGCGGTCGATCACGCGCTGCAGGTCGGCGTTCGAGCGGGCGACCATGCGGCACCACATGTCGCCCGTGCCGGTGATCGTGAACGCCTCGAGCACCTCGGGGATCGCGGTCAGGTGCTCGGCCACCACGTCGTGCCCTGCCCCCTGCCGGATCTCCATCGTCGCGAAGGCCATCACCGGGTAGCCGAGGGCATCCGGGTCGAGGTCGGGGCCCCACCCGCGGACCACACCCAGCCTGCTCAACCGGTCGAGCCGAGCCTGCACGGTGCCGCGGGCCACACCGAGCCGCCGCGAGGCCTCGAGCACGCCGACCCGTGGCTCGTCGGCGAACATTCGCACGATCCGGGCATCGAGCCCGTCCACCTTCTCCGGCATAGGGGGGCTCCTGTCGGTCAGGGTCGGTCGGGGTCGGTGAGGGTGCGGGGCAGGTTGTGCAGTACGTCGGACGCCTGGCGCGGCTCGTTGGTCACATTGTCCACGATGTCGAAGGTCTGTTGCGCATTATGCCCCACGACGCGATGCTCCCGGCATGACCACGACGCACAACGACCCGACGGCCGTGACGCCGGAGGAACGCGAGCCCGACCTCGACCTCGACCAGCTGAAGCAGCTCGTCGGCCTGGTGGAGTACGACGAGAGCTCCGACCCGTTCCCGGTCACCGCGCTCGACGCCCTGGTGTGGGTGGTGGGCAACGCCACCCAGACCGCGCAGTTCTTCCAGCTGGCCTTCGGCATGGACCTGGTGGCCTACTCCGGACCCGAGACCGGCGCCCGCGACCACAAGGCCTACGTGCTCAGGTCCGGGTCGGCACGGTTCGTGTTCACCGGCGGCATGCGCCCGGACAGCCCGCTGCTGGAGCATCACCGCAGGCATGGTGACGGCATCGTGGACATCGCGCTCGAGGTGCCCGACGTCGACAGGTGCCTCGCGCACGCCCGGACGATGGGTGCCACCGTGCTCGAGG
>JBOHDD010000181.1:0-3952 GCA_050699155.1 Nocardioidaceae bacterium | reverse complement strand
TGATGGGGCACGAGAATCCGACAACCACCCTGGCGATCTACACACACGTGCAAATGGGCTACGAAAACAGGGTCCTGGACGCTCTCGCTGCCTTCTCGCTGCCCATTGACGACGATGACGACGATGACGACGATGATGGAACGTCCGGGGTTCCTGCGCACCCGCTGTGACCTGCGGTTTTGCCTGGGTGGAGCTGAGGGGACTCGAACCCCTGACCCCCTCCATGCCATGGAGGTGCGCTACCAACTGCGCCACAGCCCCGCACCGCGCCCGAACGTCGTCCGGTGCGGCTGCGAGTGTAGCCAATGGGTGTCGGCCCGGCGAAATCGAGGCAGCAGCCGGACCGACCGCACGCTCAGCGGGCGGACTCGAGCTCGTCGTCGGACAGCACCGGCTCAGGGAGGGACCCGGCGTTGTAGTCGACGAGGCGCCAGCCTCGTCGCCACTCCTCGACCACCACCCACGCGCAGTTGGAGACGCCTGCCAGCGAGTGCCAGTGCTCCTCGGCCAGCCCCAGGAAGCGGCAGAGTCCCACCCGGATCGACACGCCGTGTGACACCAAGACTCCCACCTGGCCGACGTCGAGGGCCCCGACCGCCTCGAGCATGACGGCTGCCACCCGGTCACCGACCTCCGCCTCGATCTCGCCTCCCCGCGCGCGCGGTAGCGCCTCGCCGGCGATGAAGGCCTCCCAGACGTCCGGGAAGCGGTCCTTCAGCTCGGCGAACGTGAGGCCCTGGCGGGCCCCGGTGTTGATCTCGCGCAGCCGTTGCTCGTGCTGCACCTCGACGCCGGTGAGTGTGGCGAGCTCCGTGGCGGTGTCCGCCGCGCGCGTCAGGTCGCTTGACCACACGAACGCCGGTCGCAGCGAAGCCAGTCTGGCCGCCGCGTCTCGCGCCTGCTCCCGCCCGACCTCGTCCATGGGTACGTCGATGGTGCCCTGCGCCCGACCCTCGACGTTCCACGCCGTACGACCATGACGCCACAACACCAGCCGCCGCGATGTCCGGGGGGTCACCGTGCGGAGCCCTCCTGGCCGCTGGTTACCGACTCGGGCAGCTCGATCAGCGGGCAGTCACGCCACAGACGCTCCAGGGCGTAGAACGACCGCTCATCCTCGTGCTGCACATGCACGACCACGTCGCTGTAGTCGATGAGCACCCAGCGGCCGTCGCGCTCCCCCTCACGACGTGCAGGCTTGGCCCCGATCCGGCGGAGCCGCTCCTCCACCTCGTCCACGATCGCCTTGACCTGCCGGTCGTTGGGTGCTGAGCAGACCAGGAACGCGTCGGTGATCACCAACTGCTCGGACACGTCGAACGCGACGATGTCGGAGGCGAGCTTGTCGGAGGCGGCCTGCGCGGCGGCCTTGACGAGGGTGATGGCATGTTCCGTTGCGGCCACAGGTAGGTCAACTCGATTCGGTCTTCGGACTGTAGAGCGAACGTTTCGCGATGTACTGCACGACGCCGTCGGGGACGAGGTACCAGACCGGCTCCCCCGCCATCACGCGATTGCGGCAGTCGGTGGAGGAGATCGCCAACGCGGGGATCTCCACGATCGTCACCCGGTCACGGGGCAGCCCTTCGAGAGTGAACTCGGTGATCTGGTGACCCGGTCGCGTGCAGCCCACGAAGTGCGCAAGGTCGAAGACCTCGCCGGCGTCACGCCAGGTGAGGATCTGCGCTAGCGCGTCCCCACCTGTGATGAAGTACAGCTCGGCGTCGGGATGCACGCGTGCGAGGTCGCGCAGCGTGTCCACGGTGTACGTCGGACGTCCACGGTCGATGTCGACTCGGCTCACCGAGAACCGCGGGTTGGACGCGGTCGAGATGACGGTCATCAGGTAGCGGTCCTCGGCGGGAGACACGACGCGCTCGGTCTTCTGCCAGGGCTCGCCGGTCGGCACGAAGACGACCTCGTCGAGGTCGAACCATGCCTGCACCTCGCTGGCGGCGACGAGGTGACCGTGGTGGATGGGGTCGAAGGTGCCTCCCATCACACCCAGCCGACGCGGCCGTGTCGTCACGGTCGGGACCTGGAGTTGGCGCGGCTCATCAAACGGATGCTCAGGAGTGCGGTCGGCCCTTGCCGAACATCAGCACAGCGACGATCAGCACACCGAGGAGGGCGAACGCGATGAGTCCGAAGACGATCGGGTCGATGGCGGGCTCATGGGCCGGTTCGGTGCCCTGGGCGAACACGGAGGTCAGCTGCATGGAGGGCAATCTACCGGAAAGCCTCACTCCCGGATCTGACCGGCACCGGTCACGACGTACTTGGTGGACGTCAGCTCCGGCAGGCCCATGGGTCCCCGGGCATGCAGCTTCTGGGTCGAGATGCCGATCTCGGCGCCGAACCCGAACTCACCGCCGTCGGTGAAGCGGGTCGAGGCGTTGACCACGACCGCTGCGGCGTCGACCGCCTGCACGAAGCGCTGGGCCGCGGACTGAGACCGGGTCACGATTGCCTCCGTGTGCCCGGAGCCGTGGCGGCGGATGTGCGAGACGGCGTCGTCGAGCGAGTCGACGACGGCTGCGGAGATGTCCAGGGAGAGGTACTCGGCGTCGAAGTCGGAGTCCTCCGCCGGCCGGACCTCCTCGGCGTACCCCTGGACGATCCGGTCGCCGTGCACCGTGACCCCCGACTCCGCGAGCGCCTTCACCAGCCCCGGGACGAACTGCGCGGCCACGTCACGATGCACCACCAGGGACTCGGCGGCGTTGCAGACGCTAGGGCGATGTGTTTTGGCATTGAGGATGATCGAGAGCGCCATGTCGAGGTCAGCGTCGGCATCGACGTACACGTGGCAGTTGCCGACCCCCGTCTCGATCACCGGCACCGACGACTCCTCCACGACGTACCGGATCAGCCCGGCACCCCCACGCGGGATGAGCACGTCGATCAGGCCGCGGGCACGCATCAGATGCGCGACCGCGTCCCTGCCCTCCCCTGGCACGCCCTGGACCACGTCGGCGGGGAGGCCCGCCCGGACCACAGCCTGACGCAGCGCCTCGATGATGCGCGCGTTGGATGACCGAGCAGACGAGGAACCACGGAGCAGGACGGCGTTGCCGCTCTTGAGACACAGCCCGGCCGCGTCCGCGGTGACGTTGGGCCGTGCCTCATAGATGATCCCGACAACCCCCAGTGGGACACGGACCTGGCGCAGCTCGAGGCCGTTGGGAAGCGTGTAGCCGCGGACGACCTCCCCGCAGGGGTCCACCAGCCCGGCGACGTCACGCAAACCGGCGGCCATCGCTGCCACCCGACCCTCGTCGAGTCGCAACCGATCCACCAATGCTACCGGGGTGTCCTCTGCGCGGGCACGGCGTACGTCGTCGGCGTTGGCGGCCAGGATGACCTCGGTGTGCTGGACCAGGGAGTCGGCCATCGCCACGAGGCCGCGGTCCTTGTCGGCGCGAGACCGGGTGGCGAGCACGGCCGCGGCCTCACGCGCGCGAGCCGCGGTCTCGAGCACGGCCGAACGGCTGGCGGCCGCGGAGTCGTTCACAGTCATGCCTTCCAAGGTACGACGGAAGCAGCGCCGGCAGGCTCGGCGTCCATGATCCGACCGGTTGCGTGCGTGGAAGAATTGCCACGTGCGCGTGCCTTCCCTCCCGAGGACCCTGCTGGCTGCCGTCCTGGCCCTCGTGCTCGTCGTGCTCGCCGGCGGCTGCACCGACCAGAGCAGCGGCGAGCCGTTCCCGGACACGGCAGTCGTCGAGAGCCTGCCCACCTGGGAGCGGCGTGCACCCATCGACACTCCCCGTGACGACTTCGCGCACGTGTCCGTCGGCGACGAGATCTGGACCTTCGGCGGCATGACAGGCGACCGGGGTACCCGTCTGGAGACCACCGAGGTCTACGACACGACGTCCGACACCTGGCGCTACGGCCCGGACCTGCCCGAAGGCCTGTGCTCGTTCGAGGGGGCCGCGGCGGGCGACAA
>JBOHDD010000180.1:0-2856 GCA_050699155.1 Nocardioidaceae bacterium | reverse complement strand
GGCCAGGACGGATGCGTTCCCGAGGATGTACTCGTCGAGGGGCTCGTGCACCCGAACCAGCATGCGGCAGCAGATGGCCCTCTCGACGGCTTGCCGATGGGCTGTGGACGCAGCCGGTCATCGAGTGGCGCAAAGTGGCTGGTTCGCCGGCCGCAACCCAGCCATTTCGCGCCACCCGACGAGGGTCGCCCGGCGGGTGGCAGACTGCGGTCCGTGACAGCGCAGATTCTCGACGGCAGGGCGACGGCGACGGCTATCAAGGGCGAGCTGACGCAGCGCGTGGACAAGCTCCGGGCCCGCGGTGTCGTTCCCGGTCTGGGCACTGTGCTGGTCGGTGACGACCCGGGCAGCCGTACCTACGTCACTGGTAAGCATCGGGACTGCGCCGAGATCGGCATCGAGTCGATCCGGGTCGACCTACCCGGCGATGCGACCCAGGGGGACGTCGAGGAGGCGGTCGCGGGCCTCAACGCCGACCCCCGCTGCACCGGCTACCTGGTGCAGCTGCCGCTGCCCGCGGGGCTCGACGAGAACCACGTCCTCGGTCTCGTCGACCCGGCCAAGGACGCCGACGGGCTGCACCCGACGAACCTCGGCTGGCTCGTGCTCGGTCGTCCGGCTCCGCTCCCGTGCACACCGCGGGGGATCGTCGAGCTGCTGCGTCGTCATGACGTGCCGCTCGCCGGCGCGGACGTGTGCGTGGTCGGCCGCGGAATCACCGTCGGCCGGGCGCTCGGCCTGCTGCTGACCCGCAAGAGTGAGAACGCCACCGTGACGCAGTGCCACACGGGCACCGTCGACCTGGCCGACAAGGTCCGGAGGGCCGACATCGTGGTCGCCGCGGCCGGTAGGCCGGGCATCGTGACCGCCGACATGGTCAAGCCTGGTGCCGTCGTACTCGACGTCGGCGTCAGCCGTGGGCCTGACGGAGGTCTGCTCGGTGACGTGGACAAGGGAGTTCGCGACGTCGCCGGATGGGTGTCGCCGAACCCCGGCGGTGTGGGTCCGATGACTCGCGCGATGCTGCTCAGCAACGTGGTCGACGCCGCCGAGCAAGCAGCCGACCAGCAATGACCCAAGGCCCCTTCAAGACTCCCTGGGGCAAGTCGCTGGGGACGATCGCGTTCCTCGCGTGCCTGTTCCTGTCCGCGATCGGCATCGTGCTGGCGGCGTTCGGGTCCTGGCGTCAGGGTGCCGGCTACGTCGGGGTGTCGCTGCTGTTGGCCTGCCTTGCCCGGTTCGTGCTGCCGGACCGGATGGCCGGTCTGCTCCGGGTACGCCGCAAGGTCACCGACGTACTCCTGCTGGCCGCCCTCGGGATCGGGATCGTCGTGCTGGCGCTGCTGGTGCCCGACATCAGGCCGGCCGCCTGACCGTCAGGCGATCAGGCCGAGGCCGCGCACGGTGTCGCGTTCCTCGGCCAGCTCGGCGGCACTGGCGTCGATCAGCCGGCGCGAGAACTCGTTGATCTCCAGGCCCTGCACGATCTCGATGCTGCCGCCCTCGGTGGTGACCGGGAACGACGAGACCAAGCCCTCGGGTACGTCGTAGGACCCGTCGGACGGGATCGCCATCGAGACCCAGTCGCCGTCTGGGGTGCCGAGCAGCCAGTCCCGAGCGTGGTCCACGGTCGCCGAGGCCGCCGAGGCGGCGGACGAGGCGCCGCGGGCCTCGATGATCGCGGCTCCGCGCTTCTGCACGGTCGGGATGAAGTCGTCCTCCAGCCAGGCCTGGTCGTTGACCAGCTCGGCGGCGTTCTTGCCCGCGACCTCGGCGTGGAAGATGTCGGGGTACTGCGTGGCCGAGTGGTTGCCCCAGATCGTCATCTGCGTGATGTCGTTGACCGACGCGCCGGCCTTCTGCGCCAGCTGGGCGAGCGCGCGGTTGTGGTCGAGCCGGGTCAGCGCGGTGAAGCGCTCGCGTGGGATGTCGGGTGCGTTGCTCATCGCGATCAGCGCGTTCGTGTTGGCCGGGTTGCCGGTGACGGTGACCCGGATGTCGTCGGCGGCGTGGTCGTTGAGCGCCCGGCCCTGCGGCTTGAAGATGCCGCCGTTGGCCTCGAGCAGGTCGCCACGCTCCATCCCCTTCGTGCGGGGGCGGGCACCGACGAGCAGCGCCAGGTTGACGCCGTCGAAGACCACGCTCGGGTCGTCGCCGGTCTGCACGCCGGCCAGCAGAGGGAAAGCGCAGTCGTCGAGCTCCATCACCACGCCCTCGAGGGCCTTCAGGGCAGGGGTGATCTCCAGCAGACGGAGCTCGACCGGGGTCTGCGGACCGAGCAGGGATCCGCTGGCGATCCGGAAGAGAAGGCTGTAGCCGATCTGACCGGCCGCACCGGTGACGGCGACCTTGACGGGACTGCTCACGACGCGCTCCTGGGTTCGGGTCCTCGACGGGTCGGACGCTAGCAGCGCGCCCAACGATCGGGCCAGCCAGAAGCGCCACACCTGACCCAGCGGCTCGGCACCGGCGAACAGGGCGGGTTCGACCGCTGCACCACGGCTGAGATATCTTGACGTCAAGCAATCTGCAGGAACGGCGAACCCGGGAGAGCGACTCCATGTCCAAGATCAAGGTGCAGAACCCCGTCGTCGAGCTCGACGGCGACGAGATGACCCGGATCATCTGGCAGTTCATCAAGGACCGGCTGATCCACCCCTATCTCGACATCGACCTGAGGTACTTCGACCTGGGCATCGAGAGTCGCGACGCCACCGACGACCAGGTGACCGTCGACGCCGCGAACGCGATCAAGGAGTGCGGCGTCGGGGTCAAGTGCGCCACGATCACCCCGGACGAGGCGCGGGTCGAGGAGTTCGGCCTGAAGCGGATGTACCGCTCACCCAACGGCACGAT
>JBOHDD010000179.1:0-2608 GCA_050699155.1 Nocardioidaceae bacterium | reverse complement strand
AGGAAGGGCCTGACCGGCATCAAGATCTTCACCAGTGGCGGTGTGCTCTCCGCCGGCCGCAACCTGAGCCGGCGCAACTACACCAGCGAGGAGATCAGCGCCACCATCGACGAGGCGCATGCACTGGGCATGGTGGTGTCGGCACATGCGCACACCCCGGCCGGCATCCAGGCCGCGCTGGACGCGGGTGCCGACTCGATCGAGCACGCGACCGAGCTGACCAGCGAGCAGGCCCGGACCGCAGCGGCCGCGGGTACGGCGATCGGGGCCACCCTGCTGATCAACGACGTCATCGCGAGCGGAAGGTCTCCGGCCACCGTCGAGGCACGGGAGAAGGCTGCGCAGCTCGTGGCCTCTCGCGATGCGAGACTTCGTGCTGCTGCACGCGCGGGCGTTCGGTTCGTCCTGGCGACGGACGCCAGCGGTTACTTCCTTGCCTTCGGCGATCAGATGGCCGAAGTCGTGCGGATGGCAGAGGTGTTGGAGCTGGAGCCACCGGCGGCACTGCGGGCCGCCACCTCGGACGCCGCGACCTCGATTGGTCTCGGTGAGGTGTCCGGGCGGGTGGCCACGGGAGCCTGCGCCGACTTCGTGCTGATGCGGGGGCGCCCCTGGGAGCGCATCGAGGACCTCTCGATGGACAACATCGTTGCTGTGGTCTGCCGCGGCACGGTTGTCGCCGGGGAGCTGCCGACTCGTTCTGGTGGCCAGACACGTTCGTGATGACAGGGAGCGCCGCTCGCGCTGTTGGTGTCGCGGAGTATCTTGCGTTCAGTCGTCGGCGGGAGATGGCCGGGCCCGTCTGGGATTCGCAGCGACGGGTGCGGGAGGCAGCGGTGCAAGGCGAGGGGAGTGGCGAGGGCGGTGCGCCGTCCGTACGCGGATTCTTCGAGGCTGCCCCGAAGGGTCCACGCCCGGCGGCCTCAGGGCCGATGAGCGACGAGGAGTTCTTGCGGGAGCGTGATCGGCAGTATCTGATGTCGGTGCAGGCCGCCGTGGCCGAGGTGGTGAGCTCGAGCGGTTGGCTGTCCGAGCACGGCGCGTACACGGCCCTGGCGGCTGCCCTTGAACGGCGGGGCATCGAGGCGGAGTCGACCGCAGTGCGCGCAGGTGCCGCGCTGATCGCCCGGGGTAGACGGCCACTGATCTCGAGCATGGACCTCACACGCGGCGTCGAGGGCCGGCGTCGCCGATGACCCGACCATATGGGGGCGAATCGCCGACCGGGTGAAACTTGATCCGTCATGGTGGTGTCGACCCTGTTACGGTGACCCGGCGAGCCTGGCTGTGCGCCGAGGTCTACAGACCCTGGAACGAGCTCCGGCTGGCCTCCCTGCCCCCGCGGGTGCGCGTTCATCGACGTCGTCCGCTTGCCGTCCGGAGGCGTGTGCGATGAACCACCGTGCCCGTCGGAGCGTCCTGTGGACGCGACGTCCGCGCGGTTCTGGCACGGGTCGCAGACGCGCATCACAACCGGCTCCGCTCTGGGCAGGCAGGCCGAACCTCCGACTTGCCGCAGCCGCCGCATGTGCACTCATGGGGACGAGCGGGGTGCTGGTGTCGACTGCCGAGCTGTTCAAGACTCTCGACGGCGGAGCCTTCGATCCCCACACGGTGAGCAGTCACCCACAACGCGGTTGGCTGACCTCCCGTTCGCAGGCGCGTCCCGATCTGGGTGCGTCCGACCCGCGGATAGCCGAAGCGGGCAGGATGGCCGAGCCGCCGGTGCCACGCTCGTCGTCTACGGGCGGCCCTCTCGAGCACCGCACGGTTCGCCGGCAAGGTCCCGAAGACCTCGGATTGTCGCCCCACGATCTACCGGCCGCCGAGCAGCAGCAGCGTTCTGGCGGCGGCGCGCGGGGCTCGACCGTCGATCCAGGCAGGGGCACGGCCGACGGCACCGCCCACCGGTGGGACGAGGATCAGGCCCAGGCGCCGTCCAGCGACGATGAGACCGGTCGCCGTACCGGTCACGGCCGTGACGACCCCGCAGCAGACAGGCGCCGCGACGGTGACCATCCCCACCCCCAGAACGACGACCACGGCGAGGCAGACGGCAACGGTCAGGCAGACGACAACGGTCAGGCAGACGACCACGGCCAAGCCGGCGACAAGGCCAAGGAGTCGCCTGGGCACGGACCCGAGGGACATGGCAAGGGCGAGGGCAGCCCTGACGAGGCCGAGTCGGGGGAGGAGCAGGACAGCGAGACCGGTGCCTCCGCCCCCACGGCGATACCGCTGAGGTGGGTAGCAACGCTGTCGTGGCTTCAGTCCCACTGACAGCTTGGACGCTGCCGGCCCGCAACAACGCCCGTGACAGAGCGACGGCTGTGCTGTTCCACCCGGTTCTCGGTGTCCGAGAGGTGTGCGCCCGGCCGCAGGAGTCAGGTCTGCTCGTCGGGTCGGGGTTGTTCGGGGATCTTTCCGTCGAGTAGGCGCTGGATCTCCGGCCTCGGGTACCGGCGGTGGCCGCCCAGTGTGCGCACGGCAGTCAGCTTCCCGTCGCTGGCCCAACGGGCGATGGTCTTGGGGTCGACGCCGAACAGGGCAGCGACCTCGCCCGGCGTGAGCAGTGCTTCGGGCTCGTGGCGCATCAGGTCTCCTCGGG
>JBOHDD010000178.1:0-3520 GCA_050699155.1 Nocardioidaceae bacterium | reverse complement strand
CTTCGGAGGTTCGCGAAGTTCAATGAGCGCTCACCCTGGACCCCTTCACTGACCACATCGGCGGGGGAACCGGGCGCCACCTTGCCGACGAACACATCCATCTGACCGACGACCTGTCCCGCCTCGGTCAAGACGAAGCTGCCGACGTGATCAGGCTTCCCCGTGCCGGAGGAAGGCTCCCAGCTCGTCGGTCTCTCGACCGAGCCCACCTTGGTCTCGACAGTGCTCGACTCGACCGACAGGGCGGGCCCGCCGCCACTGCCCCGGTCGTCCTCGGACGAGCTGCTACAGCCGGACATCACGGCTGCCAGCACCGCCACGACAGCGGCGAAGCACCGTGTTCTGCGCATGCGCGTTCCTTTGCGTGATCAGGTCGGCCGAACCCGCGCTCTCAGTCGACGAGCCTGGGTTCGTCCAGTCCAGCGACCAGGTCCGACAGGTCGTCGGGGTCGACGGTGACATGCGGGAGCCCGTTCTCGTCGTACTGCACCTGAGCGTCGAGATCCATGCCGCCGCAGTCGATGTCGTGGTCGAGCGGGCTGGGCGGCTCGGCAGGCGGTCCGCTCGGGGGGCCACCCCCAGGCGGGTTCTCGCTCGGCGACGGGGCAGGTGGGGGAGTGGGAAGGACGCCCAGGTCACAGTCGGGCAGGTCGATCTCGGCCACCGCCTCGGACCGTGAGACATGGCCCTCCGCCGGGTGTCCCTCCACGGTGACGTGCGCCTGGCCGCTCACAGGATCGAAGTAGTACTCCACCACCTGCGCGTCGTTGTGCGCGGCGTACTCCTGTGCGGCCGGCAGCCCGGCACCCGCAGACAGCTGTGCGCCGTGGGTGACGAAGGCGCCTGACGTGATCATGCCGACCAGGTCCGACTGCGCTGCCTCGGCACCGGCGAGCGCCGCAGCGTCGGCAGCAGTGTTGTTCTGCGCCTTGGCGTCGCTTGCCACACCGAATGGGACTGCCACGTAAGCAAAGAGCGCGAGCCCCATCAGCACCCCAAGGACGAGGAGGGCGCTCGCTGCAGCACCCTCCTCGTCACGGCCCGTCGCGTTGCTCAAGGTCAGCCGCTTGTGATCTCGCTGATCTTGCCGCTGATGAAGCCCTCGATGTCGGCGCCCTCGACCGCGCCGACGACCGCGGCGACAAGCAGCGCGGCGACGACGACGATACCGACGTACTCCAGAGTGCCCTGCCCCTTCTCGCCACGGGCCTCCAAAGCGTGCCGCATCCGTGCCGACATCCCGGCGTAAAGGGCGATCATCTTGGCGTTCATACTCACTCCTACGACGAATCTGTGGGTTCAACCCCCGGAAAGAACACGCACAACGCTATGCAGACGGCCTTCGCTTGTCGTGGGCCCCAGGGCCTACACGCGGGCCCAAATCGCGACTGGGCCCCGGGGGGCCCTGCGGTTTGAGCCAGGTGCTCACCGCTTCGGCGCGGTTGCCGACCGCGAGCTTGGCGAAGATCCGGTTGACGTGGTTCTTGACGGTCTTCTCCGCCAGGAAGCAGGTAGCTGCGATCTGTCTGTTGGTCAGGCCGGAGGAGATGAGGTCCATGATCTCCACCTCCCTCTCGGTGAGGTCGTGCTGCAGACCCGCCACAGCAGACTCAGCCGCGTCGACGGGGCCCTGGGTCGCACCCGTGGTGGTGGCCAGCAGGGTGGACCAGGCGGCCGGGCCGAAGACTGCCGTCCCTCGCGCCGCACTCAGCACGGCCGCAACGATCTCCTCCGGGTCGTGCGCGCCATGGACGAGATAGCCGGTGGCGCCACACGAGAGTGCCGCCCGGATCACGTCCGGCTCGTCGGTGTAGGTGAGCATCAGGACCCGGGTGCCCTTGGGCATGCCCGCGGCCGCGGCGATGCCGTCTGTTCCCGGCATCCGTATGTCGAGCACGGCCACCTCGGGCCGATGCTCATGTGCCAGCGCGATCGCCTCCGCACCGTCGGCGGCCTCGGCGACGACGTCGATTGCGGCGCTCGCGTCCAGCAGGCTGCGCAGGCCCATCCTGAGCACCGCGTTGTCGTCCGCGAGCAGCACGCGAACCGGGCTGTGGGTCATCACGTCTGCACCACCTGCGCTGACGCACGGGAGGTGAGCGGCACCCGCAGGCGGACGGAGGTGCCCTGGCCCGGCGTCGAGCGCACCTCGAGCTCCCCACCGACGACGGCTGCTCGTTCCCGCATCCCCCTGATGCCGAAGTGGCCGTGTGGAACGGTGGATGTCTGGAAGCCGTTGCCGTCGTCACACACCGAGAGCTCCAGGCAGCTCTCCGAACCAGCCAGGCTGATGTCCACGTGGGAGGCGCCGGAGTGCAGGGCGACGTTGTCCAACGCCTCGGCGACGACGAGCGCCACCTGGTACCTGATCCGTGGCTCGGGATCGACCTCGCATTCGGTCTGCAACAGCCCGGTGATCGTCGTACGCTCTCTCATCTCGTCCAGGCGACGCCGCAACAGCTCGACCAGTGGCGTCTCGTCCGGTTCCTGACGCAAACCCACCAGGAGCTCTCGTGCCTCGACCGACGCCTGCTCCGCGGCCTGATGCAGGTTGACGGCACCCTCGGCCGCCCGATCCGGGTCGCGATCGATCCAGTGAGGCAGAGCCGACGCCGCGAGTGCGACACCGTGCAGCGTCTTTGCCACCGAGTCGTGCATCTCGCGGGCCAGCCGACTGCGCTCGGCGTCGGCCGCCGCCTCGGCGGCGAGCTGCGCGGACCGCCGCTGCTCGTCCAGGACCTGGTGATGCAGGCGTTGTGAGAGGTTGCCGAGGTAGGCGATCAGCGCGAACGTCATCGGGAGTACGACGCTGTACACGAGGGACCGGGAGTCCGCACCGGTGGCGATCACCGCGAGCAGATAGCCCAGGACCAGGTTCACGGTCACCAGTGCCGCGAAGATCGCCGGCAGCAGGACGCCGATCAGTAGCGCTGTGCTGAGCGTGACCACGATCAGGGGGCTGTGCGGTCCCACCAGCACGGTGACGACCGATGCGAGAAGAACGTCGACGAGCACGAGCAGTGGATGACGTCGGGCCGCCGCCACCGCGGACCGGCGCACCGCGAGGAAGCAGAGGCTCCATCCGCCCACGAGCGCGACAGCGATGACGACCGGCAGCCGGGACGCCTCGGAGAACGGCAGCAGCAGGAGGACGACCAACGACGCGAGCCGCACCCACAGGGCGGCACGAACCAGACCCAGTGTGAGATCGTCGTGGGCTCTCGTCTGCCTAGCCACCGAGCAGACTTCCGATGTCGATGTCGGAACCGAGGTAGAGACCGACCGCGATGAGCAACAGCGTCGGTGGCACCAGGACCACCGAGACCACCAGCGTCACCCGGGGGACGGTACGTGCGGCCTTGCGCCGTGCCGCCTGGTTCGCCTCTCGGCGGGTGTCGCCGGAGATCGTGGACAGCGTCTCTGCCAACGGCGAGCCCAGCTCCTCCGCCTGCAGGAACGCCGAGACGAACGTATCCATCGGCTCGGAGCCGCACCGGTCCCTGAGTGCACTGAACGCCTG
>JBOHDD010000177.1:0-3520 GCA_050699155.1 Nocardioidaceae bacterium | reverse complement strand
ATCACCAATGTGCTGATGTTCATCGGTGGGGGGAGCGCCGGAACGGCCGGTGGGATCAAGGTCACGACGTTCTTCCTGCTCGCCTACGTGATCTGGGCGGAGGTGCGCGGTGAGGACGACGTCATCGTGGGGCCCCGACAGGTGCCCCGCGGCGCACAGCGCCAGGCGCTGACGATCGCACTGCTCGGGGTGGCAGTGGTCGCTGTCGGCACGATCGTGATCCTGACCCTGTCCCCGCACCCACTCGACGTGGTGATGTTCGAGTCGATCTCGGCGTTCGCCACCGTGGGTCTGTCCACGGGAATCACTGCCGGACTGCCCGCATCGGCACAGGGCATGCTGATGCTGTTGATGTTCGTCGGACGTGTGGGGACGATAACCGTGGCGTCCTCCCTGGCACTTCGCAGCCGCCACCGGCTCTACCAGCTCCCTGAAGAGAGGCCGATCGTTGGTTAGGAACAAGAAGGAGACGAGTCCGGATGCCGTGGTGGTCATCGGTCTCGGTAGGTTCGGCACCTCCGTGGCCGACTCGCTGGTGCACCTCGGTCATGAGGTGCTCGCGATCGACGAGGACCACGAGCTGGTGCAGCGGTTGTCCGACGAGCTGACGCACGTCGCGGCAGCCGACTCCACCGACGAGGACGCGCTCAGGCAGCTCGGGGTGGACGGGTTCTCCCGGGCGGTGGTCGGCATCGGCACGAACATCGAGGCAAGTGTGTTGACGGTGCTCGCGCTCGCCGAGCTCGGCATCGAGGAGATCTGGGCGAAGTCGATCAGCCGCAAGCATGGCCAGATCCTGCACCGGATCGGAGCGAACCACGTGGTGTACCCCGAGACTGCGATGGGTGAGCGGGTCGCGCACATGGTGACCGGCTCCATGATCGACTACATCGAGTTCGACGACGGCTTCTCCATCGCCCGCACCAAGGCGCCGCCTGAGGCCATCGGCCGGACGCTCGCGGAGTCGGCGCTGCGAAGCCGCTACGGCGTCACGGTGGTGGGTGCAAAGCGGCGCGGCGAGGACTTCACCTACGCCCGCCCGGAGACCGAGGTGCACCCCCGCGACGAGCTGATCGTGTCCGGGCCGACCCGGAAGGTGGAGAAGTTCTGCGCCCTCACACTCGGCTGAGCCGCCTCCCGGACACGGCGCGAGCGATCTGCGCTAGCCTGGGAACATGTGGACGAGCCTGCTTCTTGGCCCGCCGCGCTGACGAACAGCACATCAGCGCGGCAACCCCTCCTGTGCGAGGGGCCTTTTTATGTCACAGCTCATGTCAGGAAGCAGGAACGAGACAGTAGGAGAAGGCGTGACCAGCCAGGACACGAGAGCGACGGAGCGCGCGACCTTCGACGCGGCGGCGCTGCAGGAGAAGTGGCGGCCGGTCTGGGAGCGGCTCGACCCGTTCACCGCCGCAGACGACGGTGCGCGTGAGAGGCGCTACGCGCTGACGATGTTTCCGTACCCCTCCGGCGACCTGCACATGGGGCACGGCGAGGTACTGGCCCTGCACGACGTCATGGCCCGCTACTGGCGGTTGCAGGGGTACGACGTGCTGAACCCGATTGGCTGGGACTCGTTCGGTCTGCCGGCGGAGAACGCTGCGATCAGGCGCAACGAGAACCCCGCGAGGTTCACCTACGAGAACATCGAGACCCAGGCCGAGTCGATCCGCCGCTACGGCATCTCCTTCGACTGGACCCGCCGGCTGCACACCTCCGACCCCGAGTACTACCGCTGGACCCAGTGGCTGTTCCTGCGCTTCCACGAGCGCGGTCTGGCGTACCAGAAGGAGTCGTTCGTCAACTGGTGCCCGCAGGACCAGACGGTGCTGGCCAACGAGCAGGTCGTGGGTGGGCAGTGCGAACGCTGCGGATCGCCGGTGACCAAGCGCGAGCTGACGCAGTGGTACTTCAAGGTCACCGACTACGCCGACCGGCTGCTGGAGGACATGGAGGCCCTGCACGGCCACTGGCCCGAGCGCGTGCTGACCATGCAGCGCAACTGGATCGGTCGCTCCGAGGGGGCATACGTCGACTTCGCCATCGAGGGGAGGGACGAGCCGGTCAAGGTCTTCACCACCCGGCCCGACACCCTGTTCGGGGCCACGTTCTTCGTCGTCGCCGCCGACGCCCGACTGGCGGGCGAGATCTGCGCGCCCGAGCAGCGCGCGGACTTCGAGGCCTACCTGGAGCAGGTCAAGCGCGAGACCGAGATGGACCGGCTGGCGGCGGACCGCGAGAAGACGGGCGTGTTCCTCGGTGTGCACGCGGTCAACCCCGTCAACGGCGAGCGGATCCCGGTCTGGGCAGCCGACTACGTGCTGGCGGAGTACGGCACCGGGGCGATCATGGCCGTGCCCGGCCAGGACCAGCGTGACTGGGACTTCGCCACGACCCATGAACTGCCGATCGTGCGGACGGTGCAGCCGCCGGACGGTTTCGAAGGCGAGGCGTACGTCGGCGAGGGCACCGCGATCAACTCGGCCAACGACGAGGTCAGCCTGGACGGCCTGCCGGTAGAGGACGCCAAGGCGCGGATCACCGAGTGGCTGACAGGCAAGAGGCTGGGCGAGCCGACGACCACCTACCGGCTGCGCGACTGGCTGCTGTCGCGGCAGCGCTACTGGGGCTGCCCGATCCCGATCGTGCACTGTCCTGACTGCGGTGAGGTGCCCGTGCCGGATGACCAGTTGCCGGTGCGGCTGCCCGACCTGCGCGGCGCGGACCTGCAGCCCAAGGGGACCTCGCCGCTGGCCGCCGCCACCGACTGGGTGCGGACATCGTGCCCCTCCTGCGGTGGCGAGGCGCGGCGGGACACCGACACGATGGACACGTTCGTCGACTCGTCGTGGTACTTCCTGCGCTACTGCTCGCCGCACCGCGAGGACGGCCCGTTCGACCCCGATGCGGTGCGGAGATGGATGCCCGCGCGGCAGTACGTCGGCGGCGTGGAGCACGCGATCCTGCACCTGCTCTACAGCCGCTTCTTCACCAAGGTCCTGCACGACATGGGGATGGTCGACTTCGTCGAGCCGTTCGACGCCCTGCTGAACCAGGGCCAGGTGATCAACCAGGGCAGGTCGATGAGCAAGTCGCTGGGCAACGGCGTCGACCTGGGCGTGCAGATCGACGAGTACGGCGTGGACGCCGTACGCCTGACGATGGTCTTCGCAGGTCCTCCCGAGGACGACATCGACTGGGCCGACGTCTCCCCGTCGGGGTCGCTGAGGTTCCTGCAGCGGGCCTGGCGGCTGGCCGGGGACGTGACCAGCGCACCTGGTGTCGACGCGACGACCGGGGACACCTCGCTGAGGCAGGTCACCCACCGGACCGTGCACGAGGCCGCCGGTCTGCTGGACGCCTTCCGCTTCAACGTCGTGGTCGCGCGGATCATGGAGCTGGTCAACGCCACCCGAAAGGCCGTCGACTCAGGTTGCGGCCCGGCAGACCCCGCGGTGCGTGAGGCCGCCGAGACCGTGGCGGTGATGCTGAGCCTGGTCGCGCCGTACACGGCGGAGGA
>JBOHDD010000176.1:0-10911 GCA_050699155.1 Nocardioidaceae bacterium | reverse complement strand
GACCCTCGGGCCAGACCGTCGGGGTTGACCGTCGGCAGCAGCCACAGGTTGACGCCGCGGATCCGCGCGCCGTCACGCAGCCGCATCAGCGTGTGGCGCGGAGCAGGCTCGTCGCCGTGCATGGTCGCCATCGCGACGACAGTGGTCGCGTCGCGCGGGTCACCGACGTGCCAGGCGCGCAGCGGCCTGCCCTGCACGCTGTGCCCGATGACGCGACGGCCGATGACCGCCGGGCGGTTCGGCCCATCGGCGTACGCGTCAGGGGGCGCGGCCACCACCGCCATGGACGCGACCAGGACCAGTCCCAGGCCCAGCGAACCCGCCCCTGCGGTCATCCGCCCACGCGCAGACGCCACTTCCGACATCATCGTCCCCCTAGAAGAGTCCGCGGCCGAGCACCATCCAGGTGAAGAACAGCACGCCACCAAGCATCCCCAGATGGGCGAGCATCGACAGCCACGGCCCGGAGGTCCACTCGTCGGCCACCGCCTCCCCGGCGTGCCGCCCGTGCGACGGGAGCCACCTGGCGAGCAGCAGCAGGCCGGCGAGCGTGACCACCCACCAGGCCGCCAGCCCCGCGAGCGTCAGCGGGCGCATCTCGATCACCAGCCCGGGGATCCACAGCAGCAGCGCCAGCACCCCGGCGATGGTGTGGGTGGTCAGGATGGACCTCGAGAAGTCGATCCGACCCGCCGGACGGTGGTCCGTCGCAGCCAGCCGGATGCGCGTGAGCAGTACGACGACGCCGGCAAGGGCGGTCAGGATCCAGCCCAACTCGTCGATGGTCATCCGGACATCGTGATGGAGGTCGTTGCGGCTGGCAACCGCAAGCATCAGATGTCCGAATTGACCCAACAGTCGGCCAGGTGGTCGTCCACCATGCCGACCGCCTGCATCAGCGCGTATGCGGTCGTCGGCCCGACGAACGCGAACCCGCGCCGCTTGAGCTCCTTGGCCATCGCCGTGGACTCGGCGGTCTTCGCGGGTACGTCGGCGAGCCGCGCCGGACGCCGGCCTGGTCGCTCCGGCGCATAGCGCCACAGCAGATCGGTCAGGGAGACGTCGAGTGCCAGCACCGCTCGTGCGTTGGTGATCGTGGCATCGACCTTGGCCCGGTTGCGGACGATGGCGGCGTCTGCGAGCAGCCGTGCACGGTCGCTGTCGTCGTACCCCGCGACGACGGTGGGCTCGAACTGCGCGAACGCCGCACGGAACGCCTCCCGCTTGCGCAGGATCGTCAACCAGGACAGACCGGACTGGAACGCCTCCAGGGTGAGGCGTTCGAACAGTCCACGGTCGTCGCGCACCCGGCGGCCCCACTCCTGGTCGTGGTAGGCCACGTAGTCGGGGGTGCCGCTGCCCCAAGGGCAGCGCAGCCGCCCGTCGGCCCCCTCGACGGCGCCGGTCACGACTCGACCAGGTGCTTGAGCGTGCCCAGACTGCGGCGCACCGTCAGCCGCACGGCCGGGCCCAGCGCGCGCCAGGCCAGCGAGCCCACGGGTCCGGCGGGGAGCACGAGGCACTCCCACCACTCGAAGCGGGCGCGGTCACTGCCCTGCGGCACCACCACGAAGCCGCCTTCGCCGCGCACGAGACGGCCGGTGTGCAACACCTCGCATCGGTGGGGAGGGTCCCAGGCGGTGATCGTCATCGTGTCCGTCACGCCGAGCCCGCCGAGGCCGGTCCACGCCTCGATCCGCGCACCAACGCCGGTACCCGCGCCGATGGTGCGCACCCGGGTGCCCGGGATCCAGTCGCCCTGGCGGCCCCAGTCGACGACGTGGTCCCACACCTGCCTGGCCGGTGCGTCGATGTCCACGACCTCGCGCACCGTCCTGCCGCTCACTCCGTGTCCTCGCGGGCGCGGCCCTCGTCGAGCTGCTCGGCGAGCCTGGCGAGCAGCGCGTCGACCTCGTCCATGCGGTATCCACGGAGTCCGACGGAGAAGCGGACCGCCCTCAGGTCGCGACCGGTGAGCGCGGAGTCCGCCGGGACCAGGGAGTCGGGGCGGTCGTCGTACACGCGTTGCAGCGCACTGCCGCGTCCGACGGCGAGGACGGCGGCACCGCCGATCGCCAGCACCAAGAGGATGACCAGGAACCAGATCACGGGACCGATCGTGCCACGCTTGTCCACGTGACAGGTCACACGGCGGGCAGGCTGCGGCTCGGCTCACGCGTCTTCGAGCCAGGCGAGCCCGTGGTGATGGCGATCGTCAACCGCACCCCCGACTCGTTCTACGATGCCGGGGCGACGTACGCCGAGGAGGCAGCGCTCGACCGGGTGAGCGAGGTGGTCGACGACGGTGCAGACATCGTCGACATCGGTGGGGTGAAGGCGGGGTACGGCGACTTCGTCAGCGTGCAGGAGGAGCTCCGGCGTACGTCGGACTTCGTCGCCCGGGTGCGCAGCAGGCACCCCGCGACGGTGATCAGTGTCGACACCTGGCGAGCCGAGGTCGCGCGTGACCTGTGCCGGCAGGGGGCGGACCTGCTCAACGACACCTGGGCCGGCGCCGACCCGGCGGTCGCGGAGACGGCCGCGGAGTTCGGGGTGGGGCTGGTGTGCAGCCACACCGGCGGGCTGAGCCCGCGGACCGACCCGCATCGGGTGGCCTACGACGACGTGGTTGCCGACGTCGTCTCGCGGACCACTGCGCTGGCGAGCAGGGCGGTGCAGGTCGGTGTCCGCCCCGACGGGGTGCTGGTGGACCCGACGCACGACTTCGGCAAGAACACCTGGCACTCGCTGGAGCTGACCCGGCGGCTGGACGAGGTGGTGGCCACCGGCTGGCCGGTGCTGGTGGCGCTGTCGCACAAGGACTTCATCGGCGAGACCCTCGACCTGCCGACCGACCGGCGGCTGGCGGGGACCCTGGCCGCGACCGCGATCGCGGCCTGGCACGGGGCGCGGGTGTTCCGGGCGCACGACGTCGCCGAGACCCGGCAGGTGCTGCAGATGGTCTCGGCGATCCGCGGCACCCACCCGCCCGCCGTCGCCCGCCGCGGCCTCGCCTGACCCCTCCCGCCGTCCCCTCCCCTCCCCTTCCAGCGAGCGGGCAAACTTGCGCACCGTCTCACCATCTGGTCGCCCCGGTCACCAGGTCCTGGGCAGCACGGGCTCCTGACTCAGCAGCTCACCCACCGCCATCTCGACATGCGGGTACCGCCCCCAGACATGGCCACGATCGAAACCGTAGACGTCCCACCCGAACCGCCTCCGCAGGTCGTCTCTGCGCGCTTCGTCATGCTTCTGGTTCTCCGGGGAGTCGTGGAACTCCTGTCCGTCGTACTCCAGGCCGATGCGCAGGTCCGGATAGCCGAGGTCGAGGCGGTAGAGCTCCCGGCCGCCGACCTCGATCACGATCTGGGCGCTTGGACGGGGGAAGCCGGCGTCGATGATGCGCAGGCGCAACCACGACTCGCCGGGCGACTCGGTGCGAGGCTCGACGATCCGGATCAGCTCCCGCGCCTGTGCGATGCCGCGGTAGCGGGGGTATCGCGCGGCGAACTCCATCATCTCCGCCTGCGACCTCAGGCCCGCGTGCGTCATGGCATCGATGGCCGCCAGCGCGTGCGGCCTCGCGAGCCAACGTGCCAGGTCGACGGCGGTACGCACCTTGCTGGTGACCGGAACCCGGTGGCATAGCACGGTGTCTCCCGCGTCGAGGTCGGCGACGTACCCGCGCACACCACGTCGTCGTACCTTCGCGAACGATGACGGCGTCACGCACTCGACGAGCAGCGACTCCAGCGCGCCCCGGGGGCCGAAGAGGTCGAGGCCGTGGACCCACGCAGCGGTACGGCGGGCGACGACCGCTCCTTCCGGGAGGATGCTCGACACCGCGCGGCAACGCGTGTCGGGGCCGTCGGGCACCCGGCTGTCGACATAGACGTCGTCGAGCACCCTGCGGACCTGACCGTCGGCGACCAGGCAGGCGAGGCGCTTGCGCGTGATCCCGTGCTCGCCGGCCTGGAGGCTGGTGAACGGCACGCCCTTGACGAGGAGACCTTCCATGCCGGAACCGTCGCAGAGTCGCGCGCTCCACCGCCGGGGTTATCCACAGGGCCGGCGCCGTCCAGCATGTGGGCAGGGGCACAAGTTTGCCCGCTCGCGGGGAGGCGCGGCGGGGAGCGGGGCCGGGGCGGGGGCGGGGGCGGGGGAGGGAGGGGGTCGTCAGTCGGGGCGGTGGGGCTCGCGCGCCTCGGCGTTCGAGGCGGCGGCCGCCACACCGCGGTGGCTGCGGGCGTCGGTGAGGATCTGCACCACCTCGTCGACGTCGTCGGTCACCTGGAACAGGTCGAGGTCGACGGGGTTGATCTTGCCCTCGAGCAGGACGGTGTCGCGCAGCCAGGCGAGCAGGCCGCTCCAGTACGACGAGCCCATCAGCACGATCGGGAACGACGTGACCTTCTGGGTCTGCACCAGGGTGAGCGCCTCGAAGACCTCGTCGAACGTTCCGAACCCGCCCGGCATCACGACGAACCCCTGTGCGTACTTCACGAACATCGTCTTGCGGGCGAAGAAGTAGCGGAAGTTGATCCCGACATCGACCCAGTCGTTCAGACCGGCCTCGAAGGGTAGCTCGATGCCGAGGCCGACCGAGACGCCGCCGGCCTCGCTGGCACCCCGGTTCGCGGCCTCCATGATGCCCGGCCCACCACCGGTGATCACCGCGAACCCCGCCTTGGACAACACCCGCCCCAGCTGCACGGCCTGGTCGTAGTCGGGGAAGCCGGGATGCGTACGGGCACTGCCGAAGACGCTGATCGCCGGCCCGAGCTCGGCCAGCATGCCGAACCCCTCGACGAACTCCGACTGGATGCGCAGCACCCGCCAGGGGTCGGTGTGCACCCAGTCCGTTGGCCCCCGGGAGTCCAGCAGACGTTGGTCGGTCGTACTCGTCTGCACCTGTCGCCGGCGCAGCCTGATCGGGCCACGGGCCTTCTCAGACGGCCGGTCGGGGTGGATGGACTGGTCGTCGTTCATGTCCGCAGGCTAACGTCCGCGCGCGCCCACCCCGCCCCGCCGGGGTATGCGGTCGGGGCGTCAGCCCGACAGCCACGCGCGCAAGCGCTCCTCGCACTGACGCAGCTCCGCGGTCTCGACGTACTCGTCCTGCGTGTGCGCCATCAGCGAGCTGCCCGGCCCGTAGTTCACCGCCGGCACCCCGAGCGCGCTGAAGCGGGCGACATCGGTCCAGCCGAGCTTGGGCCGGGCCTCACCGCCGATCGCCTTCACGAACGCCGCGGCCACGTCACGGTCGAGCCCCGGACGGGCGGCAGGCGCCAGGTCGGTGACCTCGACGTCGTAGCTGTCGAAGAACTCGCGCACGAAGGCGATCGCCTCGTCCGCACTCCGGTCCGGCGCGAACCGGTGGTTGACGCTCACCCGGACCTGGTCAGGGATCACGTTGCCGGCTACGCCCCCGCTGATCCCGACGGCGTTCAGCCCCTCGCGGTAAACCAGCCCGTCGACCTCGGGCTGTCGCGGGTCGTACTCACGCAGCCGTTGCAGGATGTCGGCGGCCTTGTGGATCGCGTTGTCCCCCATCCAGGCGCGCGCACTGTGTGCCCGGGTGCCGTGCGCGACCACGTCGACACGGAGGGTTCCCTGGCAGCCGCCCTCGACGTCGGCGGCCGTGGGTTCCATGAGTACGGCGAAGTCCGCCGCGAACCACTCCGGCCGAGTCGCCGACATGCGCTTGAGCCCGTTGCGTTCGGCATCCACCTCCTCGCACTCGTACAGCAGGAAGGTCACGTCGCGGTTGGGGTCGGGCAGGGTCGCCGCCATCCGCAGGATGACCGCACAGCCGCCCTTCATGTCGCACGACCCCAGCCCCACCAGCCGGTCGCCCTCGAATCGGCCGGGGAAGTTGTCGTTGACCGGGACGGTGTCCAGGTGTCCGGCCAGCACGACGCGCTCCGCGCGCCCGAGGTCGGTGCGGGCCATCACGGTGTCGCCGTCGCGCTCGACCCGCAGATGTGGCAGCTCACGCAGAGCCTGCTCCACGCGGTCGGCGATCAGCTTCTCGTTGCCGCTGACGGACTCGATGTCCACCAGGGACTTGGTGAGGGCGACGACGTCCTGGCCGAGGTCGAGGGAGGACATGCCGCCGATTGTGCCGCAACGCCCGAAGACGGCGTCGGCCGCGGTGCACGGGTACCCCCCGTTGCGCACAACCCGCGGACTGCCTCATCCGCACAGGAGGTGTCTCGGATAGCCTCTCCCGGTGACCGAGAGCGCTGCGACACCGACCACTGCCTGGGGGTTCGGGCTGGCGACGACCACCCACTCCGGCAAGGTCCTCGACGCGTGGTACCCCTTCCCCGCGCTGGGTGACCCCGACTCCGACACGCCGCCGACCGAGCTGCGCGCCCTGGAGGGCACCGACGAGGGTCGTGCGGTCCGCCGTACCGTCGTGCGCACGCACATCGACCTGTCCAATGCACCCGCGGACGCGCCCGACGCGTACCTGCGGCTGCACCTGCTCAGCCATCGACTGGTCCGGCCACACGCACTGAACCTCGACGGTGTCTTCGGTCAGCTGGCCAACGTGGTCTGGACGAGTGCCGGCCCGTGCGACCCGGAGGAGTTCGAGACGACACGGTTGCGACTGCGTGCCGGCGGTGTGGCCGTGCAGGTGTTCGGACTCGACAAGTTCCCGCGGATGACCGACTACGTGCTGCCGTCCGGCGTACGCATCGCCGACACCGACCGTGTCCGGCTCGGTGCGCACCTGGCCAACGGCACGACCGTCATGCACGAGGGGTTCGTCAACTTCAACGCCGGCACTCTCGGTGCCTCGATGGTGGAGGGCCGCATCTCTGCCGGCGTCGTGGTCGGCGACGGCTCGGACGTCGGTGGTGGCGCGTCGATCATGGGCACGCTGTCCGGTGGCGGCAAGGACATCATCAGCATCGGTGAGCGTTGCCTGCTCGGCGCCAACGCCGGCATCGGCATCTCGCTAGGTGACGACTGCGTGGTCGAGGCCGGCTGCTACGTCACCGCAGGCACCAAGGTGACCCTGCCGGACGGTGACATCGTCAAGGCACGTGAGCTGTCCGGCAGTGACGGCATCCTGTTCCGCCGCAACTCCGTCAGCGGCGCGATCGAGGCCGTCGCTCGTGTGGGTCGCGGCATCGAGCTCAACGATGCGCTGCACGCCAACTAGTGGCGCGCGCGTCACCGGAACACCACCTCGACGGCAGACGTTGAGACGACCATGAACCGCCGCCGTGCCTCCGGTTCGCGACGGACCCTCCGGGGGCTCCTCGGCCTGCTGCTCCTCGGGCTGGTCGTCCTCGGTCTGGTGTGGTTCGGTGTCGGGCCCATCCCCGACCGTGAGGGCTGCACGGCCACCGCGGCCGGTGACTCGGTGAGCGTCGACCTCGAGCAGGCGGCCAACGCCGCACTCATCGCGGGTACGGCGGTCGAGCGCGGCATGCCCGCAAGGGCGGCGAGCATCGCGCTCGCGACGGCGTACCAGGAGTCGGACATCCGCAACCTCGACCATGGCGACCGCGACTCCCTCGGGCTGTTCCAGCAGCGGCCATCCCAGGGGTGGGGCAGGCCACGGCAGCTGCAGAACCCGCGCTACGCGACCAACCGGTTCTACGACGCCCTGGCCAACGTCGACGGTTACGAGACGATGGCGGTCACCAGGGCGGCCCAGGAGGTGCAGCGGTCGGCCTTCGGGGAGGCATACGCCGACCACGAGGACGACGCCCGTATCCTGGCCTCGGCGCTGACCGGTTACAGCAAGGCCGCGTTCACCTGTGTGGTCCGTCACGGCGACAGCGATGCCGAGAAGCTCGGCCGCAGCGGCCTGACCCCGCGGGCCGGCGCCGCACTCGACGATCTGCAGACCACCTTCGGGCCGCTGCCGTCGGGAGGGTACGAGCCCGGCGGTGTCACCGACGGGCACATCGAGGGATCCGCGCACTACGACGGACGCGCGGTGGACGTGTTCTTCCGGCCGGTGAACCGGCAGAACCGGCGGGCCGGCTGGTCCCTCACCCACTACCTGGTCGCCCGGGCGGAGCCGCTGGGCATCCAGACGGTGATCTTCGATGATCGGATCTGGAGCGCGGGACTGCGGTCGGAGTCCGGGTGGCGCGAGTACGACGAACCGTCGGGCGGCGACCGGAGGATTCTCCAGCACCGCGATCACGTACACGTCGAGGTCGTCGAGGGCGGCTGACGTACCCCGCCTGTGCTTCTGGCTTGGCGTCGTGGCGCTCCCGGCCGCACTTACCGAGGAGTCTGGGTGCATCCCGGGGCGTAGGAGCCCAGGGAGGGCCCCGTAACACCCGGTTACATGGCGCGTGGGGCGAGCCTCAGGAGAGGCGGTCGGGGACGGCGGCGATGCGCTCGTCGGGCGCGGTGAGAGCGATACGGACATGACGGGCACCGGCGGGACCGTAGAAGTCGCCGGGAGCCACCAGGATCCCCCGGTCCGCGAGCCAGGTGACAGTGTCCCAGCACGGCTCGTCCCGAGTGGCCCAGAGGTACAGGGCCGCCTCGGAGTGCTCGATCCGCAGGCCGGCCCCCTCGAGGGCCGCCCGCAGCAGCGAGCGCCGGGCCGCATAACGGGCCCGCTGCTCCTCCACGTGTACGTCGTCGTCCAGCGCGGCCCGCATCGCCTCCTGGACGGGGCGAGGCACCATCAGCCCGACGTGCCGCCGGACCGCCAACAGCTCGGCGACCACCGCCGGGTCGCCGGCCACGAAGCCGGCGCGGTAGCCGGCCATGTTGGAGCGCTTGGACAGCGAGTGCACGGTGAGCAGGCCGTCGGGGAGGCCCTCGCAGACATCGGGGTGCAGCACCGACACCGGCTGCACGTCCCAGCCGCACTCCAGGTAGCACTCGTCGGAGACCACCATCACACCCCGCTCGCGCGCCCACCGGACCACCTTGCGCAGGTGCTCCACCGGCAGCACACGACCTGTCGGGTTCGCCGGCGAGTTGAGCCAGACCAGTGCGACACGGCGAGGCCCCAGGGCGAACGTCGCATCGGCGGCGACGACGTCGCAGCCCGCGAGCCGGGCGCCCACCTCGTACGACGGGTAGGCCAGCTCGGGGATGACCACAGTGTCGCCGGGGCCGAGACCGAGATGGCTCGGCAGCGACGACACCAGCTCCTTGGAGCCCACCGTCGCCACGACCGACTCCGGACCCATCTCGATGGTGTCGAAACGGCGCCGCAGCCAGCGTGCGGCGGCCGTCCGCAGCTCCGGCGTGCCGACCGCCGTCGGGTACCCGGGCGCGTTCGAGGACTCCTGCAGAGCCTTCCGCACCACGTCGGGGGTGGGGTCGACGGGGGTGCCGATGGAGAGGTCGACGATGCCGCCCGGGTGTGCGCGCGCCCGCTCGCCGTACGGCACCAGGGAGTCCCACGGGAAGTCCGGCAGACGAGAAGACACCCGCGCCGCCCCTCCGGTCCGGAGGGGCGGCGCGGTGCGGTCAGTCACGTTCAGTCTTGGTTCTGTGGCGGCAGTGCGGCGATCATCGAGTGGTCCTTGTCGATCACACCCATCTTGGACGCACCGCCGGGCGAGCCGAGGTCGTCGAAGAACTCCACGTTGGCCGCGTAGTAGTCCTTCCACTGCTCAGGGGTGTCGTCCTCGTAGAAGATCGCCTCGACCGGGCAGACCGGCTCGCAGGCGCCGCAGTCGACGCACTCGTCCGGGTGGATGTACAGCATCCGCGAGCCCTCGTAGATGCAGTCGACGGGGCACTCGTCGACACAGCCTCGGTCCTTCACGTCCACGCATGGTTGCGCGATGACGTACGTCACCTGAGTCCTCCTCCGTCGCGGTGCGGGGCGCCGCAACAAGCGGCACCGTCCTAGTATCACGCGTCGAGGCAAGTTTCGTTCAACCAGGTCCGCCTGATGGGAGGCCCATGCCGCTCACCCGCGCCGACGTCGGCCACCGTGTCGTGGTCCGCCGCGTCCTGCCCGGCGAGCGGGGGCCCAGCGGTGGGCAGGCCTACACCGACGTCCTGGGCGTGCTGGAGGCGTGGGAGGAGGGGACTCTCGTCGTGCGCCGGGCCGACGGGTCACGCGTGCACGTCCCCGAGGCCGAGGTGGCAGCGGCCAAGACGATCCCACCACCACCGGCCAGACGCAGCCGATGACCCCCAGATGCTCGGCGGTGACGCGGCGACGTCAGGTGGGGGTCAACCCCCGCCCCCACCGTTGCCGCCGTCCTGCGAGTCGGAGGATGCCTCCTTCGGGGCCGGCCGGCAGTGCACGGTCGGCGCCGGGTTGTAGATCACGTGGTCGGTCTCGCTGTCGACGCGCTCGCCGTTGCGGTTGAAGTACCGATAGACGTCCACCTCGAAGCCGCCGTACCCGATCTGCTCCACGCACGAGTCGCTCGTGTCGTAGCGCACCTCGGCATCGGTGAAGTCGTACTGCTCCGACAGTCCGGCCTCGATGTCCCAGTACTCGGTGCTCCACATCCGCACGTGCATCTCGCCCTCGGCCGAAGGCGAGCTGGGCTCGATCCAGGCCTGGACCATGACGCCGTACGGCGTGGTGTTCTGGAACTGCAGGTCCAGCGCACCCCAGGCGACCGTGGCCTCACGCCCCATCGGGTAGCGGTCGATGTAGAAGCTGTGCGGGTGATGCTCGATGTCCTTCATGCCGGCGAAGAACGCCGCGTTGTAGGTGGTCGTGGCGACCTGTGACACCCCGCCCCCGAAGTCCTCGACCAGGGCGCCGTCACTGATGACGTACCCCTTGGTGAACCCGTTCTCCGCGGTGCGCTCACCCACGACGTCGTTCAGGCTGAACGTCTCACCGGGCCTCAGCACTGTGCCGCTGATCAGCTCGGCGGCGCGACCCAGGTTGGTGTTGCGGTAGTCGGAGTGCGGGAAGTACGTCGTGAACTGCGAGACCGGCTC
>JBOHDD010000175.1:0-3336 GCA_050699155.1 Nocardioidaceae bacterium | reverse complement strand
CAGCCTGGCGTACGCCTGGCTCGGCGTCTCGGCTCCCGGCCGCAGCTGCTCCCACACCGCCTTGGCGCGGTCGAGGCTGCGGTGCTGCAGCTCCTCCACGACGTCCTCCGGGTCGTCGGCGCTCCGGATCTCCTCCAGGCGCTGTAGCCCGGCGGTCGCCGCACGCTGGTAGGTGGCCGCCTCCGACAGCGCGTCCTCGCGGGCGTCGGGTCCGGACAGGCCGAGTCGGCGTACGGCGAGGGGCAGCGAGGATCCCTGTATCAGCAGCGTGCCGCCCACCACCACGAGCGCGATCAGCAACAGCCAGGGTGTTCTCGCTGAGCTGCCCCAGGATCTGCTCCACCTGCAGCGGGCGGTGGGCTGGTCGTCGGCCTCGCGGTCGCCGCGGCTGTCGGTGCGCTGCGTAGGCGGATCGAGGACCCGCTGACCGACACCTCGGTCTCGCTGCTGACGCCGTTCGTCGCCTACCTGCTCGCCGAGGGGATCCACGCCTCGGGCATCCTGGCCCTGGTGGTGACGGGCCTGCTGCTCGGCCATCTGTCGCCCCGTCTGCAGTCTGCACGCTCACGCATCTTCGAGCGCACCAACTGGGCGACGATCCAGTTCATCCTGGAGAACACCGTCTTCCTGCTGATCGGGCTGCAGGTGGAGCAGATCCTGGGGCAGCTCAGCGAGAACACCCTGCCGCGGAGCCAGATCGCCCTCGCCTCTGTGCTGGTGCTGGCGACTGTGATGCTGCTCCGCTTCCTCTGGGTGTTCCCCGCCACCTACATCCCGCGGGTCCTGCTGGCACGGGTGGCCGAGCGGGACCCGTCGCCGCCGTGGACCGTCCCGGCGGTGATCTCCTGGGCGGGGATGCGCGGAGTGGTGACCCTGGCCGCGGCGTTCGTGCTGCCCCCGTCCACGCCGCAGCGTGAGGTGCTGTTGCTGATCGCGCTCGTAGTGGTGGGCGGCACGCTGCTGATACAGGGATCCTCGCTGCCCCTCGCCGTACGCCGACTCGGCCTCTCCGGACCCGACGCCCGCGAGGACGCGCTGTCGGAGGCGGCCACCTACCAGCGTGCGGCCACCGCCGGGCTCAAGCGCCTGGAGGAGATCCGGCGCGCCGACGACCCGGAGGACGTCGTGGAGGAGCTGCAGCACCGCAGCCTCGACCGCGCCAAGGCGGTGTGGGAGCAGCTGCGGCCGGGAGCCGAGACGCCGAGCCAGGCGTACGCCAGGCTGCGCCAGGAGATGCTGGAGGCCGAGCGGGCGGAGGTGCTGCGCATACGCCGGCGGGGCGGGGTGCCGCATGAGGTCATCGAGCGGGTGCTGCACAGCCTAGACATCGAGGAGACGGTGTTGGACCGCGTCCATCAGGAGGACCTGGAGGAGCGTGCCGAGGACCTGTACGCGACACCCCGTATGCGTGGGGGGTGCGAGCATCTGGGTTCCGCGCAGACCGTTCCGGTGCCTCGGACACCGGACGGATGTGAGGACTGCCTCGCCATGGGCATGCAGTGGGTGCATCTGCGTCTTTGCCTGGAGTGCGGCCGCGTCGGCTGCTGTGACTCCTCCCGGGGCAGGCACGCGAGCCGGCACTTCGAGGACGAGGGTCACCCGGCGATCTGCAGCTACGAGCCCGGTGAGGCGTGGCGATGGTGCTTCGTGGACGAGGTGCTCGGCTAGGGAAGCCGGGCTGACGCCCACACCGCTCCGGAGTCGGTCACCATCTCCATCCCGGTGATGTCCCCCTTGGGCGTCGGCACCACCCAGATGCCGCCCTCGGGGGAGGAGGCCTCCCAGCGCCCCATCGTCTCCGGGTCGTCCTGCGCCAGCAGCATCTTGCAGCGGTAGCTCACCCCGACCGCCGGCTTGCTGACCGAGACCACCATGACGCGTTCGTCGTGCAGCCATCCGATGGACGCCGTGCCCACCTGCTCGCCGTCGTCCTTGGTCAGCGGGACGACGCCGGCCGCCTGCTCGAGGGTCGGTTCGCTCTCGCCGATCAACGCGATGCCGCCGGCGACGCCGGCGATCACCGCGAGCACCACCGCCGCTGCCGCGAGCGCCAGACGCCGCGCGGTCACGCGGACGAACCGGTGCTCCGGAGACGCGCCGAGCCCGAGCGCCGCCAGCACCCGCAGGTCGAAGCCGGCGGGTGGCTGGGCCTGCGGTGCGGCCGGCGTCGTCAGGTCGATGGCGGCCACGACCTCGTCGTAGGTGGTGCGGCAACGCGCACAGGTCGTCAGGTGGCTGAGGAGCTCGCTGCGCCGTGGTTCGTGCACCTCACCGAGGCCGAGCTCCACCAGCTCCTGGTCCATCTCGCGGTAGTCGGTCACGAGGCCCCCTCCTGCATCGCCGTGCGAAGACGCATCAGGCCGGTGCGGATGCGCGTCTTCGCCGTACCCAGGGGGATGTTCTCGTGCTCGCTGACCTCGACTGCGGTGCAGCCACCGACCACGGCCAGCACGACGGCCCTGGCCTGCGACGGATGGAGCTCGGCGAGGTGGTGCAGCGCCCGCTCGGACTCGAGCCGGCGGACGGCCGCCTCGGCGGGGTCGATGCCAGTCATGGTCTCCTGCACCAGGTCTTCCAGCAGCTGTGGGGAGGTCGGGTCGCTGCGGCGTGCGCGTACGGCGTCGATCGCGGCGTTGCGGGTGATCGTGAGTAGCCAGGTGAGCACCGACGCGCGCCGCGGGTCGTAGGTGGCCGCCGCCCTCCACGCGCGGACGAAGACCTCCTGTGCCACGTCCTCGGCCATCCCCGGGTCGCGGGTGATGGACAGCGCCAGGCCGAAGACGTTGCCCTGGAAGCGCCGGACGAAGGCGGTGGCGGCATGGGGGTCGTCGTAGCCCAGTCCGGCGACGAGAGCCGCATCGGCTGCCCGGTCGGTTCGTGGTGACAGGTGCACACCACTAGATACGTCGCCGTCCTCGGAAGGGATTGCGTCCGTCCGCAATCCCTCGGCCTCGCTCGCACGTACTTCCTGCGGACGAGGTCCTGCCGGTCTGTTGCGGCGTGACCAAGACATATGTACCTCGAGCCAAGGGGAGGGACCCGTGAATAGCTTGATCCATCGCAGTGTCGGCGTAGTCGCTGGACTGCTGCTTGTGACCGCTGCCGCGTGCGGCGGCGGTGACAGCGCCGAGACTCCGGCCGGTGCTGCTGACGAACCCACCAGAGAGTCTTCCATGCCGGCAGCCGCCACAGTGCAGACTTCGGAAAGTGACTTCGGGGAGATTCTGGTGGACTCCGAGGGGATGACGTTGTACATGTTCGACCCGGACGAGCAGGGGCAGAGCGTGTGTGACGCGGAGTGTCTGGACGCGTGGCCGGTGTTCGAGGGTCCGGCGG
>JBOHDD010000174.1:0-4415 GCA_050699155.1 Nocardioidaceae bacterium | reverse complement strand
CCAACGCACCGAGACGGTCCGTCTCCGGTCCTGGGACGGTGACCGACTCCAGCACCAGCCGTTCGTGCAGGTCATGCTGATCGACCGGGGCGAGCACACCATTCCAGATCGGAAAGCCCGCCACGAAACTCTCACCGAAGACGACCAGCTCAGCACCATGTTCGGCGGCCTCGGCGACCAGACCCTCCACCTTGTCCAGCGTCGCCGCACGATCCAGGAACACCGGTGTCGCCTGAACTGCTGCCACAGCCACCCGCGGCAGACGCTGTCGGGACATGACCGTTTCTCCTCCTGAAGCTTGACGCTCCACCACAGGACGCCGGGCTCCAAACGTGGCCCATCTGTCGATATGTCTCGACACCTAGGCTCAACCCAATGCCCAGACCAAGCACAGTATTGAAGTGGGATTGTGCGCGTCAAGGCTTGCGTAACGAGGTCGTTCGCGAGCAAGGTTGTCGACATATCTCGACAACATCGGAGAGCGCATGTGGAACGACCTCGTAGAGATCGGCCTCGAGCCGAAGGAGGCCAGGTTCTACCTGGCCGTGCTCTCCATGGACCGGCCCACGGTGTCCCAGGTGGCCGAGACCATCGAGATCAACCGAACCAACGCGTACGACATCATGAAACGCCTGGTACACCGCGGGCTCCTGTCAATGACCGAGTCAGTCCCACCAGGCGGCAGGGGGCGAGCCGAGCTGCAGGCCACCGACCCACAACACTTCCTGGACGAATGGCACCAACGCAAGCAGATGCTGGACAGCCTCGTCCCACAGCTGCGGGCCATGCACACCAAGACCGGGACCCAGCCCCGAGCGCGCTACCTCGAAGGAAACGCCGGCATCCGCAACGCCCTGTTCCAGACCCTTGACTGGCCATCACCGCTGCGCGGCATCCTCAGCATGCGCGACCTCCTTACGGTGCCCGGGGAAGCCGCGATGAACGAGTACATCGCATCCCGCAAGCAGCGGAACCTCTGGCTGCACGTCATCCGCTCGCCCGAGAAGGACTTCGAGCACGGATGGCCCACCAGCGAGACAGACCTACGGCGCACGCGCTACGCCCCCAAGGGCTACATCTTCAGCATGACCATGATCATCGGCGAGGACGCCGTGGCGATGGTCTCCTCCCCGGACGAGAACTTCGCTCTGATGATCGAAAGCGCAGAGTACGCGCAGATGCAGAGCAACCTGTTCGAAGTCCTCTGGGACGCCAGCCACTCACAGCCCTCGGCGCCACCGTGACACTGACGTCGACGTCCGGGCCCGCAGGCCCTCGAGGGCGGGGAGCAGGTGGGTTCGGAACAGCGGGTAGTTCTCCGCCATCGGGAAGTGGCCGATGCCGGGCATCGTCCCGCCTGTGGCACCGGGGATGGCGGCGATAGCTGTGGCGGTGTCGTCGGGGGTGCAGGCGTGGTCGTACTCGCCGGTGAACAGGAGCACCGGACAGCGAGTGGTGTCGATGCTCCCGGCCGTCTCGCGCAGGTCTAGGTCCTCGGAGTAGAAGTACGTGTCCCCCCGGTATACCCCGGGCCCGCCTTGGCTGTAGGTCCACCAGACCTCGCGGCGGAAGATTTCCGGGCTGTGCGGCGACATCAGGCTCGCCGTCCACGACGCCACCACCTGCTGGGCGTTGAGGTCGGGCCACAGCGACCAGTCGGCAAACCGACCCTCGACGTGCAGGCCGCCCGACAGCCCGATGACGCCGCCCCAGCGGTCGGGTGCGCGCCGGGCGAGCTCCATGACGAGCGAGCCCGCCATGGAGCAGCCGAGCACGATAGGGCGGTCCAGCCCGAGCGCGTCGCTCACGTCCTCGACGATGGCGACATAGCGGTCTGTGGTGAGGAGGTACTCCCGCTCCCACCACCGGTCCGGAGGCAGGGAACGGCCGTGCCAGGGGAGGTCGAATGCGATGATGCGGTGCCGGGAGGTCACCTCGTCGTCGGCGAGCAGGTGTCGGAACTGGCGGCTGTCGGACCCCGCGGTGTGCAGGGCAAGCAGCGGCGGCCCGGAACCGGCTTCCTCGAAGTAGACGCGATGGTGCTCACCCGAGGACTCCACGCGCAGGTAGCGTCCGATGACGTCCTCGACGACGGCCTCAGCCACTGCGCCTCCCGATCTCGACGAGCCGGGTCAGCACCCGCAGATGCCGCAACAGGTGCTCCCGGCCGCTGACCACCCCGATTCCGTCGGCAGCCTTGGTGAGCGACAGCAGGTCGTGGCGCCGGGGGACGGCATCGGGGTCTATCAGCTCCGCCCATGCCGACGCGGGCCCCTCCAGTACGAGCTCGGCGCCTGCCGCCGGGTCTTCCTCGGCGGGTGGCCCGTCCACGACGTCCACACGACCGTGGTCGTAGTGCAGCACGACGTCGCCCCCGTGGTCGTCGAGGAGCCGCACCGTGAGGTCGGTGAATCGTCCGACGTGGGCGTTCTCGGCGTCCTGCGCCACGGCTGCGACCCACCCCTCGAGCCAGTCGCGGGTGATCACCGGCACAACCTTCCGATGACCCCGGCGACACCGGCGAGCTCGTCGTTCCACGGTTCGAGATCGTCGAGGACACCGGGAGTGTGGCCGGTGACGACGTGGTCGACCTCACCTGCGGCAACGAGATCCCGGACCGCCTGAAGGCCGCGGTACATATCGGGGAGGTCGGTGACAGCGACGAAGGGCATGTCCCGCTCCAGCTCCTCACTGAAGTGCACGGCGTCAGAGGTGAGCAGGACCGTGCCCGCCGACGTCGGAACGGTGACCATGCTCTGCCCCGGGGTATGGCCACCGACCTCGGTGACCAAGACGCCGGGGGCCGCCTCGATGGTGCCGGAGAAACGGCGGAGCCGCCCCTCGGCCTCGACGCGGGTCAGCGTCGCCACCTCGTCGGTCTCGGTGAAGTGGCCGATGAGCGGCTTACGCGAGACCGGGGTCGACCAGAAGTCGATCTCAGCGGCGCTGACTACGACGGTCGCACGGGGGAAGAGGTCCACGTTGCCGATGTGGTCGTAGTGGGCATGGGTCACGACGATCGCCAGCTCCGCGTCGGTGTCGACTCCGATGCGGCGGTAGGCCTCGGCCGGTTCCACCAGCACCTGCCGACCGCGTGCCTCGGCGGGGCCGCGGGCGAACCCTGTGTCGACCAGCACGGTCCTGGTGCGGCTGCGCAGCACCCAGAGGTAGTAGTCGACGACGAAGCGTCCGTCGGGCTCGCCGTACTGCGCGTAGTTGAGGAAGACCTCGCTGCGCCGCCCCTCGCGCGTCCCGTGCCGCACCACGACGACCTCGTACAGATCATCGTGACGCGGTTCCCGGGGGTGTACGTGGGCAGGAACCGTCACGACGCTCCGCCGCTGCCGCCCTCGTGCACCGCGACGGTCGGCTCGAGTCCCTCGGCGCCAACCACCTCGCGCCACGCGTCGAAGCCCGTCTGGAAGGCGACGATCCCCGCCTCGGGCAGCGCGATCTCGATGGCCTCGAGGATCTCCTGAGGTGTGACGCCGAGGTCGAGCGCCACCCGGATGTGGCTTTGGATGTGACCCTTCGATGCACGCATAACCGTAAGGCTGGCGATGAAGATCAGCTCCTTGGTCCGTCGGTCCAGCGAGCGTTGGTCAAGGTAGGCGGCGCCGACCAGCCCGTTGGTCGCCTGCAGGACGGGGAGGTCGTGCTTGGCCATCACCTTGTGGTAGTCGAGCACGTATCCGCGACTGCGGGCCATGTCGTCGACGTACTCCTGCGCCTGTTCACTCATCGGTTCTCCTCCTGGTTCTGGGGATCGTTGTCCGGACCTCGCAGCGAGGCCCTGTTGACCGCCTCGTACCAGCGCGCCACCTCGGTGTGGTCCATGCCGTGGCCGCCGAGGGACTCACGGGCCCGGACGGCCGCGTCCCGTGCCGCGGCCGTGACCGGCGTGGTCATGCCGCGGTCACCGGCAAGGTCGAGCGCGATGCCGAGGTCCTTGATCATGAGGTCCATCGCGAATCCGGAGTCCCACCCTCCGGTGAGCACGTGCCGGGGGTACTTCACCTCACTGGCCTGGGATCGCCCGGTGGAGCTGTTGAGCACCTCCACCATCACCTCGGGGGCGATCCCGAAAGAGCCTGCGACGGTGAGGACCTCGGCGGCAGCGGCCAGGTTGGACGCGGAGGCGAGGTTGTTGAGCGCCTTCGCGGCGTGACCCGCCCCGGACGGGCCGACGTGGTGGACGCTCGACGCCAGCGGCGTGAGGTGCGGCCGGGCCCGCTCGACGTCCCCGGACTCGCCGCCGACCATGATCGACAGCTCGCCGGTTCTCGCCTTGGCGACGCCACCGGAGACGGGGGCATCCACGAAGCCGACATCGCGCTCGGCTGCAGTCTCGGATAGGCGGCGGGTGCTGACGGGCACGGACGACCCCATGTCGATCACGAGTGCGCCGCACCGCA
>JBOHDD010000173.1:0-2464 GCA_050699155.1 Nocardioidaceae bacterium | reverse complement strand
TCCGGCTCGGTCGAGGCGCTCGAGGACGCGCTGATGCAGGTCGAGGTCGGCGAGGAGGTCGGCCTCCGGGTCATCGACCGCGGTGTCGGCGCGATCAACGAGAACGACGTCAACCTGGCCATCGCCTCCGACGCCGTCATCATCGGGTTCAACGTGCGCCCCGCGGGCAAGGCAGGCGACCTCGCCGACCGTGAGGCCGTCGACATCCGCTACTACTCGGTGATCTACCAGGCCATCGAGGAGATCGAGGCGGCGCTGAAGGGCATGCTGAAGCCCGAGTTCGAGGAGGTGCAGCTCGGCACTGCCGAGATCCGCGAGGTATTCCGGTCCTCCAAGGTGGGCAACATCGCGGGCTGCATGGTGACCAGCGGGGTCGTCCGCCGCAACGCCAAGGCGCGGCTGCTGCGAGACGGCGCGGTGGTCGCCGACCGGCTCGACCTGGCGTCGCTGCGCCGTGAGAAGGACGACGTCACCGAGGTCCGCGAAGGCTTCGAGTGCGGTCTGACGCTCCGCGGCTACAACGACATCAAGATCGGTGACGTGGTGGAGAACTTCGAGATGCGCGAGATCCCGCGCTCCTGACGCGGGCGCAGTCCATGGCGTGTGGAGCCTTTCCGAGGGTTACAGCCCTCGGAAAGGCCCCGTAACACCCGGTTACATGGCGTGTGGTGAGGCAGGTCGGCGATGTTCGTGGGGATGGCGGCGTTCGAGCTGCTGCTGCACGACGCCTCGACGCTGAAGCAGAAGCGCGGGGTGGTGCGTCCCCTGGTGTCCGAGCTGCAGCGCAGGTTCGGCGTCGCGGCGTCGGAGACCGACCATCACGACCTCTACCGGCGGACCCAGCTCGGGGTCGCGGTCGTCTCCGGTCGCGCCGGACACTGCACCGAGGTGCTCGACACCGTCGAGCGGTGGCTGGCCGGCCGGCCGGAGGCGGACCTGATCGGCACGCAGCGCCAGCTGCGGTCCATCGATGACGAGTGACGCAGGCAAGGAGCGACGATGAGTTCAGAGCGCGTGCGCAGGATCGCCGACCGCATCCAGGTGATCGTCGCCGAGATGCTGGAGCGGCGGATCAAGGACCCGCGTCTGGGCTTCGTCACGATCACCGACGTGCGGGTCAGTGGCGACGCCCAGCACGCCACGATCTTCTACACCGTCATGGGTGGCGGGGAGGAGCGGGCGGCGACCGGCGCCGCTCTGGAGAGCGCCCGGGGTCTGCTGCGCTCCGAGGTCGGCAAGCAGCTGGGGATGCGCCATACCCCCACCCTGGAGTTCGTGCTGGACGCGCTCCCCGACTCCGCGGCGCACATCGAGGACGTGCTGGCCCGGGCCCGGGCCTCTGACGCGGAGGTGGCGGCCTCGGCCGCCGGCGCCGAGTACGCCGGTGACGCCGACCCGTACCGCACGCCGGAGGAGGACGACCTCACCGGCGAGGACGACGGCCGGTGAGCCACGGTCCGGAGCGTGCCGAGGCGGCGTCGGGAGTCGTCGTCGTCGACAAGCCGTCCGGCTGGACCTCACACGACGTGGTCGCTCGGATGCGGCGCCTGGCCGGCACCCGCCGCGTCGGCCACGCCGGCACGCTGGACCCCATGGCGACCGGTGTGCTCGTGCTCGGTCTCAACCGGGCGACCAGGCTGCTCGGCCACCTGACTCTGACGCAGAAGGAGTACCTCGCCACGATCCGCCTGGGCGAGTCGACCCTGACCGACGACGCCGAAGGGGAGACGGTCTCCACAGCCGACGCCGGAGCGCTCGACGAGCACAGCCTCTCCGAGTCGGTAGCGTCCTTCGTCGGCGACCTCGAGCAGGTGCCGTCGGCGGTGTCGGCGGTCAAGGTCGGGGGCCGCCGCGCCTACCAGCGGGTGCGTGCCGGTGAGGACGTGGTGCTTGCGACCCGGCGGGTGCACGTGGCCGGTATCGAGATCATGGCGGTACGCCGGCAGGGCCGGCTGGTCGACGTGGACGTCGGTGTGACCTGCTCCTCGGGCACCTACGTCCGGGCGATCGCCCGCGACATCGGCGCAACCCTCGGGGTCGGTGGGCACCTGACCATGCTGCGGCGCACCCGCGTCGGCGCCTTCGGGTTGCCGCAGGCCCGGACACTGGAGGACCTCGAGCGCCGGCTCGTCGTCGTACCCCTCGACGAGGTTGCCCGGCGGAACTTTCCCACCTTCACCGCGGACCGGCAACAGGCCACCTGGGTGTCCCACGGCCGCCCGCTGCCCGGCGCCGACCTGGGCGCCGCTGGCCCGGTCGCGGTGATGACGGTCGACGGAGCCTTCCTGGCGCTGTACGAGCAGCGCGGCGACGACGCTCGCGCGGTGGCGGTCTTCTGATAAAGGTCTGGCCCATCTGCGATTCGAGGCGCAGACTGAGAGAGAGGAGACTCTGCGACGCCAGGGAGTGACTCGTATGTCACGTGACGAAGTCCAGATGCCAGATGTCGTGCCGGTTCTCTCGC
>JBOHDD010000172.1:0-2395 GCA_050699155.1 Nocardioidaceae bacterium | reverse complement strand
AGACGGTGCCGATCTGACGGCGCAGCCCGGGGACCTTCCACCCGGCGAGGCGGTTGATCTCCTTGCCCGCCACGTAGACACGTCCCTCGGTCGGCCGTGCCTCGCGCAGCACCAGCCGCAGGAACGTCGACTTACCCGAGCCGGACGCGCCCACCAGGAACATGAACTCGCCCTTGTCGATGTCCACATCTACGTTGTCCAGGGCCGCACGGCTCTGACCGGCGTACGTCTTGGTGACTTTCTCGAAGCGAATCACAGGCAGCGTTGACCGGGATCGGGTACAGGAGGCGTCGCCGCCCCGTGGGCAGCGCCGGTCGCTAGGAGTCTAAGTGACCCACGCAAGCACACCGACCAGGCGTGGCCGTGGGTCTTTTCACTTCGCCCGGATTTCCAGGGCCGGTAACTCTCTGTAACCGTCGCACGCCCGAGTTGTCAGCAGGGTTCAGGGCTTGATCGCGATGTACTTGGTCTCGAGGAACTCCTCGATGCCCTCGATGCCCCCCTCACGACCGAGCCCGCTCGCCTTGACGCCGCCGAACGGCGCCGCGACGTTGGACACCATCCCCTGGTTGAGCCCGACCATCCCGGTCTCCAGCGCCTCCGACACGGCGATCGCGCGGGAGAGGTCGGTCGTGAACAGGTACGACACCAGGCCGTACTCGGTGTCGTTGGCCTTCGCCACCGCCTCGGCCTGGTCGGAGAAGGTGAAGATCGGCGCCACCGGGCCGAAGATCTCCTCGCGGAACATGTTCGCGCTCTCGGGTACGTCGGTGAGCACGGTCGCCGGGTAGAAGTAGCCCGGCCCCTCGGGCGCCTTGCCACCGCAGGTCGCCGACGCCCCCTTCTCCAGCGCGTCGTCGACCAGGTCGCGCACCTTGTCACGCTGTTTGGCCTCGACCAGCGGGCCGACCTGGACCCCCTCGTCGGTGCCGCGGCCCATGCGCAGCGCGCTCATCCGCTCGGACAGCCGCGCGGAGAACTCCTCGGCTACCGACTCGTGCACGATGAACCTGTTGGCGGCGGTGCAGGCCTCACCCACGTTGCGCATCTTCGCCAGCATGGCGCCGTCGACAGCCTCGTCGAGGTCGGCGTCGCCGAAGACCAGGAACGGCGCGTTGCCGCCGAGCTCCATCGAGACCTTCAGCAGCCCCTGCGCGGACTGCTCCACCAGCTTTCGCCCGACCTCCGTCGAGCCCGTGAAGGTGAGCTTGCGCAGCCGCGGGTCTCGGATCAGCGGCTCCATCACCTCGCCGGTGTGGCTGGTGGTGACCACGTTGAGAACGCCGTCGGGCAGGCCCACCTCGGCCAGGATGCCGGCCAGTGCCTGCATCGAGAACGGGGTCAACGAGGCGGGCTTCATCACCATCGTGCAGCCCGCTGCGATGGCCGGCCCGATCTTGCGGGTGCCCATCGCCAGCGGGAAGTTCCACGGCGTGATCATCAGCGAGGGACCGACGGGCTGCTTCATCGTGAGCAGCCGGCTCGCGCCGTTGGGTGCGGTCGACCATCGCCCGCCGATGCGGACCGGTTCCTCGGAGAACCAGCGGAAGAACTCCGCGGCGTACGTGATCTCCGCCTTCGACTCCGACAGCGGCTTGCCCATCTCCAGGGTCATCAGCAACGCCAGGTCGTCCGCGCGCTCGGTGATCACCTCGAACGCCCGACGCAGGATCTCCCCACGGTCACGGGGCGGTGTCTGCGCCCACTCGGACTGCACGGCACAGGCTGCGTCCAGCGCGGCACGACCGTCCTCCACACTCGCGTCGGCCACCTCGGCGAGCGTGTCGCCGGTCGAGGGGTCCTCCACCCGCAGCGTCTTCCCGCCCGAGGCGTCTCGCCATCTCCCGCCGATGAACAGCCCGGTCTGGACGCCGTCGACGACTGTCCGCTCGCGCTCACTGACTGTCATGAGGTCCTCCGTAACATGGTTCAGATGCAAGCCGACCACGCGAACCGCGCCGAGACAAGACCCGGGTCACGCGGTGGCGTGCTCGGCGCCGCGGCGCCAGCGGATGCCGGCCTCGATGAAGTCGTCGATCTCGCCGTCGAACACCGCCTGGGTGTTGCCGGTCTCGTACTCGGTGCGCAGGTCCTTGACCATCTGGTACGGGTGCAGGACGTAGGAGCGCATCTGGTCGCCCCACGAGCCCTGCACGTCGCCGCGCAGCTCGTCGAGTGTCGCGCGCTCCTCGGCCCGCTTCAGGGCCAGCAGCTTCGCCTTGAGGATCACCATCGCGCTGGCCTTGTTCTGCAGCTGGCTCTTCTCGTTCTGACAGCTGACCACGGTGCCGGACGGCAGGTGCGTCAGACGAACCGCCGAGTCCGTGGTGTTGACGCTCTGTCCGCCGGGGCCGCTTGAGCGGTAGACGTCGACCCGGATGTCCTCCTCCGGCAC
>JBOHDD010000171.1:0-2473 GCA_050699155.1 Nocardioidaceae bacterium | reverse complement strand
TACGACGAGGAGTTCGGCCCGCTCGTCGACGCGGTTCCGCAGGACGTGATGCGGATCCTGGCGTGGCATGACGACGAGCCCGCCGTACCCAGCCTGGACTCGCTGATCGAGCAGGGCAGCCCGGCCACACGGCGGGTGCCACAGCGGGAGTCGCGCTCGATCATCCTCACCTCGGGGACAACGGGCGCACCCAAGGGTGCCCCCCGCGGCGGGACCGGCGGATCGTTCGGCGCGGCTGTGGCGTTGCTGTCCGCGATGCCGCTGCGCCACCGCTGGACGTGCCACATCGCCGCACCGCTGTTCCACACCTGGGGCTGGGGCCACCTGCAGCTGAGCCTGCTGCTCGGGTCCACTCTGGTGCTGCGCCGGCGCTTCGACCCCGAGGACTGCCTGGCCGTCACGCAGCGGTACGGCTGTGACTCCCTGGTGGCCATCCCGGTGATGCTCCAGCGCATCCTGGAACTGCCGAAGGAGGTCCTGTCGGCGTACACGCTGGACAGTGTCAAGGTGGTCGCCGCGAGCGGGTCGGCCCTGCCCGGAGACCTCGCGCAGAACTGGATGGACACCTTCGGGGACCACCTCTACAACACCTACGGCTCCACGGAGTGCGCCTGGGCCACCATCGCGAACCCGGTGGACCTGCGGCTGGCCCCCGGTACGGCAGGCAAGCCCCCCATGGGCACGGTGGTGCGGCTGTACGACGAGCACGGTAGCCCGGTGCCGACCGGCGCCTCGGGACGGATCTTCGTGAGCAACTCGATGCTCTTCGAGGGCTACACCGGTGGAGGTGGCACCAAGGACGTGCTCGAGGGGATGATGGCCACCGGTGACGTCGGAAGGTTCGACGTGGCAGGGCGTCTGTTCGTGGAGGGCCGGGACGACGAGATGATCGTGTCCGGCGGAGAGAACGTCTATCCGAGCGAGGTCGAGGACTGCATCGTCCGCCATCCGGAGGTCGTGGAGGCGACCGCGGTGGGGATCGCCGACGACCAGTTCGGTCAGCGCCTGCGTGCGTTCGTCGTCGTACGCCCGCAGAGCGTTGTCACCGAGGACGACCTGCGGGAGCACGTGAAGTCCAACCTCGCCCGCTACAAGGTGCCGCGAGAGATCCGGTTCCTCGACGAGATGCCACGCAACGCGACCGGCAAGGTGCTCAAGAGGGACCTCGACAGCGGCTGAAGGGCGCACGTGGCACGATCGGGGGCATGCCGATCGACGTGGGGGCCGTCGCGCCCGACTTCGCGCTCAATGACCAGCACGGACAGACCGTGTCACTGTCCGACTACCGCGACAAACAGCACGTGCTGCTCGTCTTCTACCCGTGGTCGTTCACCGGGATCTGCACCAGCGAGATGTGCGAGATCCGTGACGCTCTGCCGACCCTGCACGGCGACGAGTCCGCCGTGCTCGCGATCTCCTGCGATGCGATGTTCACCCAGCGGGTGTTCGCCGAGCAGGAGGGGCTGGAGTATCCGGTGCTCAGCGACTTCTGGCCGCATGGGCAGGTCGCATCCGCCTACGGTGTCTTCGACGACCGACTGGGCGCGGCGGTGCGCGGCACCTTCGTGATCGACCGCGGCGGTGTCGTGCGGTGGCGGGTCGTGAACGGCGTGGGCGAAGCGCGTGCCTTGAGTGACTACCGCCGGGTGCTGGACGACCTCGTAGGTTGAGAACTGGCAAAGATTTGCGGAATCGCTGCCGCCTGCCGTACGCAGCGGGTTTGATTGTAGATGTGCGGCCACCGGTGACCCGAGACACTGGTGGTCGCACCTGCATGCCCCTCCGAGCCCCCTTCTGACGGCCGCCCGAGGCGCATTAGGCTGTGCCCGCCCGACATCGCGGGCGTATAGCTCAGCGGTAGAGCTCCTGCCTTACAAGCAGGCGGTCACAGGTTCGAATCCTGTTGCGCCCACCAGGTCTGACCAGGCAAAACGGTCGAACCGCCTCGCCGGACGCCCAGGCTGACAGCACCATCTGACAGCGGAGTTCATCACGCGGTTCGATGTGCGCTAGCTTCCGGGGCCAGGAAGCCAATCGGTCCGCCACAGGTCGGGGTTCTGCTCGACCCAACGCTGGGCGTCGCGGCGGCCGAACGCGGACGCGGCCTCGAAGAAATCGGGGTCGAACAAGAGGTAGGAGAGAAGCTCGCCTTGCAGCGGGCTGTCGCTGCCGAGCAATCGGTGCATGACCTGTAGGTCGGGATCGCCGAGGGTGCGAAGGAGCGAGCCGTGGTTGGCACGGAAGACCTGCATCGCAGTGCGCGCAAGCTCCTCACCGTCTTCGGGCGCGACTGCGACGTAGGGAACCGTGCGGTACGCCGACCGGCCGCGCGCCTCGCGTGAACGCTTGAGAACGGGGGCGAGCTCGGCGTCCCCCGTCAGCGCGTTGAGTTCCGCGAGCCGCCGCAGGTCGTGTCGCAGCGGGTCGTCCATGACCGCGCCGAGCAGGGTAGCCCCGCCGTCGCCCAAGTCGA
>JBOHDD010000170.1:0-6442 GCA_050699155.1 Nocardioidaceae bacterium | reverse complement strand
ATCCTGTCCTATGCGAGCGACCAGACCTTCCTCAAGCTCGACTACGTCGGCACCTCGCCGGCAGGCCAGCCGTGCGAACGAAAGATCGAGATGCGTCACGAGATCGGTGACGTGTTCCAGCCGGCGTTCCCCGAGGTCGACCTGCCGGCCGATGTCACGACGTGGTGGCTACGGCTGGAGAAGACCGGCACCACCTTCACCGGCTACTACAGCGCCGACGGCGTCACCTACCAGGAGGTGGGCAGCATCGAGAACGACCAGCTCGAGGCGGCCGACGTCGGGCTGTACGCCTTCGGTCAGGAGCAGACGGAGTCGACGACCGTCGCGTTCGACTACTTCCACAAGCTCGGGGACCAACAGCCGGTGGACGAGACCGCACCGACCGTGTCGGCCTCGCTGGACCCACCCGAGCCGAACGGCGATCCCGCCCCCGGCTTCGAGGGGACCTACAGCTCGCCGGTCACCGCGACGCTGGACGCAACCGACGAAGGGTCGGGCGTCGCGACGACGGAGTACGCACTGGACGGCGGCGACTGGACGGCGTACACACAGCCGGTCACGGTCGACGGCGCGGGTGCGCACACGATCGAATACCGCGCGACCGACAATGCCGGCAACGTCTCCACGCCGGGGAGCGTCTCGTTCGAGATCAAGCCGGACGCATGTCCTGGCTCGGACCTGAGGGAGACGGTCGTCGTCCGCACCGCCGACTCCGGTGTCGCCAACCGCGACCGCGGCGACGGCTGCACGGTCAACGACCTGATCGAGGACGAGCGCGAGTGGCCCAACAACGGTCGCTTCATGGCCCACGTGCGCGCCGTCACCGACCGGCTCGTCCGGGATGGTGTCCTCGATCGACGGGAGCAGGGCGCCATCCTGGACGCGGCCGGACAGTCCTCGGGAGGTGACCGGCGATGAACCGCTTCAGGGTGTGGGCTGTCGCCGTACCGATGGTGGTGTGCTCCCTCATCGGAGGGCTCGTCGCCTCTGCCGGGCTTTCCGCACAGGCGTCCGGCGCTTCGGCGGAGGTCACCGACGCGAGCTCGCGGCAGACCCTGCAGCGGTACGCCGCAGACACGTGGGCGTCGTTCGAGGCGATGACCGACGAGCAGAGCGGGCTGCCGACCGACCGGCTGCACCTCGACGGCACCCGCTCCGTGCAGACGTCCACCACCAACATCGGCGCCTACATGTGGAGTGCCGTTGTCGCCGAGGAGATCGGCGTGATCGACCACGAGGAGCTGGTGGCCCGGCTGTCGACCACGCTGGACACCCTCGCGGGGATGGAACGGCACCAGGAGAGTGGGCAGTTCTTCAACTGGTACGACCACCGGACGGGCGCGAAGCTGACCACGTGGCCACCCTCGGGCGAGCCGCACACCCCGCGCCTGTCCTCCGTGGACAACGGCTGGCTGGCGACCGCTCTGCAGGTAGTCAGCGGGGCGGTGCCGGAGCTCTCGGAGGAGTCGGCTGCGCTCTTCGAGAGCATGGACTTCGGCTTCTACTACCGCGCCGACCGCAACCAGATCCTGTTCAGCTACGAGCCCAGTACCGGCCGGGCACCGTGCTGCTACAACACGATAGTGAGCGAGAGTCGCATCGCCAGCTATCTCGGAATCGCCAAGGGAGAGATCCCACCGCGGCACTACTTCGGTGCCTGGCGCAGCTTCCCCGACACCTGTGACTACGGGTGGCAGGAGATGAAGCCGGTCGGTGAGTCGCGCTCGTACCTCGGTGAGAACGTCTGGGAGGGCGCCTACACGTACCGCGGCATGCGCGTCACTCCCGCTTGGGGCGGCAGCATGTTCGAGGCGTTGATGCCGGCGCTCTTCCTCCCCGAGGAGAAGTGGGGCGAAGGCAGCTGGCGCGTCAACCACCCGCACTTCGTCCGCGGCCACATCGAGCACGGACTGAACGAGGCGGAGTACGGCTTCTGGGGCTTCTCACCCTCGGACAAGCCCGAAGGCGGCTACCGCGCCTACGGGATGCCGTGGCTGGGGATGGATCCCAACGGCTACCCCTCCAACAACGACGGCACCGAGGGGGACGTCGGCTTCGAGGGCTGCCCCGACCGCGAGCCACAACCGCTGCCAGGACCCGAGGACTACACCAACGGTGTCGTGACTCCGCACGCGGCGTTCCTCGCGCTGCGATACGCACCGGAGGAGGCGATGCGAAACCTCGCCGCGCTGGAGAACTCGTTCGACATCTACTCCGAGTGGGGCTTCCGTGACTCGGTGAACGTCGACACCGGTGCCGTGTCGCCGTACTTCCTGTCCTTGGACCAGGGGATGGTGATGGCCGCCATCGGCAACCGTCTCGCCGACGACGTCCTGCGGGAGGCGTTCGTCACGCCACCGTTCGAGCAGCGGCTGCGCCCGGTGATGGCGGTGGAGGAGTTCGGCGTACACCCACGTGCCTGCACGGTCCAGGGCACGCTCGGTGACGACGTGATCGAGGGCACGCCGGATGACGACGTCATCTGCGGTCTCGCCGGTGACGACGTGGTGCTCGGAGCCGGCGGTGACGACGTGCTGTACGGCGACACGGGTGCCGACCGGGTGCACGGAGGCGCCGGTGACGACGTGGGGTACGGCGACTCCGGGGATGACAGCCTGTCCGGCGGAGCCGGTGACGACGTCCTCTCCGGGGGACCGGGCGGTGACGCGATGGACGGCGGATCCGGTGACGACTTCCTCGAAGGAGGCGCGGGGCAAGGCTGAGCGCTCAGCCCCGCTCGGCGGCGTCGAGGTCGACCGCGCCGTCGCGAGGAAGCACGGTGTCCGGCACCCTGACGGTGTCGGGGTAGATCAGCCCGGCGCCGGTGTTCAGCAGGACTGTCTCGTCCTCCGGTGAGATCCAGCCGCTCTGCCGCAGGGCGCGGGTGGCGGTGACGGTGGCCGCACCCTCCGGGCAGAGGAACATCCCTTCCAACCGCCCACACAGGCCGATGTCGGCCACCAGGTCGTCGTCGGTCACGGCGACCGCCGTACCTCCGGTCGCGTACAGGGCGTCCAGCACCAGGAAGTCACCCAGAGCCTTCGGCACGTTGATCCCGAAGGCGACGGTGGTGGCGTCCGGCCACGGTTCGGACTCCCGGGCCCCTGCCTCGAAGGCAGAGACGATCGGCGCGCATCCGCTGGACTGCACGGAGACCAGCCGGGGCAGTGGTCCTTCGACCCAACCGAGCTCGACCAGCTCGGACAGCGCCTTGTGGATGCCGATGAGGCCGACCCCTCCGCCGGTCGGATAGACGATGACGTCCGGCATCCGCCAGCCAAGCTGCTCCACGATCTCCAGCGCCATCGTCTTCTTGCCCTCGATGCGGTAGGGCTCCTTGAGCGTCGACACCTCGAACCAGTCGTCGTCGCTCGCGGCAACGGCAGCCGCGACCATCCTGCCCGCATCCGAGATGAGCCCGTCGACAAGCCGCAGGTCGCCGCCGGTGACGACGGTCTCGACGCGGGTGATGGTGGGGGCGTCGACCGGCATCGCGACGACGGCGGCCAGGCCCGCGCGCGCAGCGTAGGCCGACCAGGCGGCACCGGCGTTGCCGTTCGTCGGCATCGCCAGCCGGCTGACGCCGAGCTCCCTGGCACGCGAGACCCCGACCGCTGCCCCGCGCGCCTTGAACGAGCCCGTGGGCAGTAACCCCTCGTCCTTGACCAGCAGCCGGTCCATCCCGAGTGCGGCCGAGAGGCCCGGAGTCTCCAGCAGCGGTGTCATCCCCTCGCCCAGCGTCACCACGTGCTCTGCCGCCGACACCGGCAGCAGCTCGTGGTAGCGCCACAGGTCGGGCGGCCGGTCGGAGATGTCCGACGGGCCGGCCTTGACGGTGTCCAGGTCATAGCGGGCGAGCAGTGGTGAGCCGCAGGCAGTACAAAGGCCTTGCAGGACGGTCGCGTCGTGACGCAAGTCGCACCGAGGGCACACCAGATGGTCGAGCGCACTGAACATCGCCCCATCCTCGCAGCACCCGTCGCGCGCGCTCAGCGCAGACCGCGGGTGAACGCACGGATGTCGCGCGTTGCTGCCGCCTCGACCGACGCGGCGACGCGGTAGAGGCGTGCGTCGTCATCGTGTCCTGACATCAGCTGGATCCCGACCGGCAGCCCGTCGTCGGGCGAGACGCCGTACGGCAGCGACAGTGCGGGGATGCCCGTCAGGTTCGCGAGCACCGTCCAGCAGTCGGTGCGAGGTACGGCGAGTGGGTCGTCGAGGTGGTTGCCGAGCCTCGGCGCCGTCACCGGAAGGGTCGGTGAGGCGAGCAGCGTGCACTGGCCGAGGGCGGTTGCGATCTCGGCGCGGAGTCGTGCCACGACGCCCCACGCCCACGCGAGCCGGCGCTCATCCGGGTCGGCGGCGATGGCCGTTCCCTGCTCCAGGCGCTGCATCGCCTCCTCGCCGAGCAACCCGTCGCGGGCGTACGTCGTGAGAGTCGCCAGTGCCTCGTAGGACGAGACGACGTAGTAAGCCCCCAATGCGTCCGCCGTACTCGGAACGGCCACCTCGACGACCTCGGCGCCGAGCCGAAGGAGCAGCCCGACCGCGTCGTCGAACCGGCTCAGGACACCGGACTGGTTGCGCGGTCCGGTCATCTCCGCCACTACGCCGACACGTTGACCGCGGAGGTCGACGCGCCGGGACCCGTCGGCGGCGGCAGCGACGAAGTCGGCGGACGGCCCGGCCATCACCTGGTGCAGCAGTGCGGTGTCGAGCACGGTCGCGGCCACGGGGCCGGGCTGGTCGAGGCTGGGTGCGAAGGGCACGACACCAGAGGTCGGCACCGACCCCCAGGACGGCTTGACTCCGACGACCCCGCACTGGGCCGCCGGTTCCCGGACGGAGCCGCCGGTGTCGGTACCGACGGCCAGGGGCACCTCGCCGGCCGCGACGGCGGCGGTGCTGCCACCACTGGACCCGCCCGGTGTCCGTGTCAGGTCGTGCGGGTTGCGGGTGGGGCCGAAGGCGGAGGTCTGCGTCGAGGCGCCCATGGCGAACTCGTCCAGGTTGGATTTGCCGAGCACGATCGCCCCGGCCGAGCGCAGCCGACGGACCAGCACGGCATCGCGTGCGGGATGGTGTCCGTCCAGGGCGCGTGAACCGCAGGTCATCGGCATGCCGCGTACCGCGATGTTGTCCTTGACCACCACCGGAACTCCGGCAAGGGGACCCGGTAGTCTTCCGCTCACCCTGGCCCGGTCTCGGGAGCGCGCAGTCCTGACCGCGGCGGTGCTGTCGACGTGCAGCAACGCATGCACCTGCGGCTCCATCACCGCGATGCGGGTGAGGGAGTCGGTGACCACCTCGTGCGCTGACCGGTGGCCGGTCGCGACCTCGGTTGCCAGCGCACGCGCCGACGGGGAGTCGTCGGCAACCGGCCGCCCCGGCGGCATCCACTGCTCTGACATGGCAGGAGGATGTCACCCCGGCCAGCAGGTTGGGACCGAATCTCAGGAATCGTGAGCCGATCATTTCCGAGGGGTCGGTTCGGCTCGCAGAACGCCCTTCAGGCGGTGGCGAAACGCCCGAGAACCCGGCCGGACCGGATGCCTTCGAGGTGGGTGGAGAACATCCGCTGGTACCCGAGCTCCTCCCGGCTCCGAGGTGGCGGAAGCCCCGGTACGCGGACCGACTCCCAGTCGTCGTCCGGCGCCATCTCCGCCGCCCGGGCGGCCATCACCGCCGCGGTGCCGCTGCCGTCCCCGAACTGCTCCTTGGGTCGCCACAGGACCTCGTCGGGCAGCCATCCCGCGAAGGCCTCCCGCAGGATCCGCTTCTCCTGGCCCTCCTCGCCGGGCAGCTTCCACTCGATCGGGACCCGCTGCGCGACCGCGATCAGGTCGAGGTCCAGGAACGGCACCCGCGCCTCGAGGCCGTGGGCCATGGTCACCCGGTCGCACCGCTGGAGGTTGAGGTTGTGGAGCCCCTCGACGCTACGTATCAGCTCGAGTCGCAGGTCGTCCGCGTCGTCGATGTCACGAAGATGGTCGTACCCGGCGAACAGCTCGTCGGCGCCTTCACCGGTGAGGACCACCTTCACGGTCCTCGCGGTCATCTCGGAGAGCAGGTAGTTCGGGACGGCGCTGCGGACCAGCGACGGCTCGAACGACTCGATCGACTCCACCACGGTGGGTAGGACGTCGATGACCTCGTCGGCGGTGTAGACCCGTTCGTGGTGGACCAGCCCGAGATGGTCGGCGACCAGGCGGGCAGCCGCAAGGTCGGAGCTGCCCTCGGTCCCGGCGGCGAACGAGTGCACGGACGCGCCCTCACGCTCGGCCTCACGTGCCAGGATCGCCGCGACCAGACTGGAGTCGAGCCCACCGGAGAGGAACACCCCTACGGGTACGTCGGACATCATCCGCCGGCGCACTGCGGTGACCAGGGCGTCGCGAATCGCCTGCCTGGCCGCGGCCTGGTCGGGGTACTCCTGGGTCTG
>JBOHDD010000169.1:0-1503 GCA_050699155.1 Nocardioidaceae bacterium | reverse complement strand
CGGTTCCGATGTTGATCTCGTTGCGCGCCATCGGGTAGGTCGCCCCCTCCATGGTGGCGCCGAACAGGTGCTGCTGCCCTTCGCCGTCCTCGGCCAGGATCACCCCGCCGTACGGGGAGATCGTGATGTTGTCCGGACCGTCGGTGTTCGTGTCGTCCCGGTCGTGCGCGAACCGAAGCGTCAGCTCGATGGTCCCCGCCATGGGATCGAAGAACCACACCTGCCCGTCATGAGGTTCTCCGGGGCTGTCGGTGGACCGCGCGTAGCTGGAGACGAAGTAGCAACCCCCGTCGTCCCACCAGGCGCCCTCGAGCTTGCGGCCTCGTGTCACCTCGTCGTCGGCCACCTGCCTGCGGGTCGCGGTGTCCTTCGCGTCGCGATCGGCCACAGCAACCCATGTCACCGCGTAGGTGGTGCCGATCTCTGCTGCGCGGGACAGGTCGTCCACCGGCCGACCAGAGGCGTCGGTGGCTGACATCGCCTCCAAGGTCCCGTCCGTCTCGGCGAGGGCGCGCAGCCTGTCAGCGCCTAGGGGTACCGCGGAGGCGGGCGGCGTGAAGCGGTAGAAGAGCCCGTTGGGGGCCGAGGCGTCCTCGGTCTCGTACATGTGGCCGGTGTGCGGATCGACGACGATCGCCTCGTGGGCGAACCTGCCGAGGGCCTTGATCGGCTGTGGGTCTTCGTTGGCCTCGCGCACGTAAGGATTGACCTCGAACACGTAGCCATGGTCCTGCTGCAGACCGTTCTGTCCGGCCCGCTCCTCGGTCTCTTCGCAGCTCAGCCAGGTGTTCCACGGCGTACGCCCACCGGCACAGTTCGTCGAGGTCCCGGCCAGGCCGACGTACTCAGTGACCCGCCTGCCCTTGTCGTCGACCTCGACGATCGTGCAGCCCCCCGGCGCCGCCGGGTCGTAGGTGAGACCCGGCAGAGGCGGCACCGGGAAGCTCGCGTCGTGACCTACGTTGATCTCGTGGTTGTACACGATCACGGTCCCGCCATCGGGGCGGGGAAAGGTGGCCATGCCGTCGTGCTTCTCCGGTGTTGGCTCTCCGGACTCCAAGCGGGTCCTGCCGGCCTCGGTCACGGTCGTGTAGCCGAAGCCGCGCGGCAGGGAGAGGCGACCGGCGCGATCGGTGACCAGCGGCCCGTAGCCCGCGATGGTCTTGTCCCGGGCGGCTTGCGGGGCCGCAGTGGCAACGATGCCGACGTTGCCGACCAGCGAGACACCGGCGCCGGTCAGCACGGACTGGCTGAGGAACTTCCTACGTGAAAGCGTCATGCCAGGACGATGGAGGGACCAGGTTAAGCGCCGGTGACGACGCCGCAGACAGTCGGTTTCTGCCCGCCGACCAGATGGCGCAGGACAGGTGACATGCGACATTCACTGAGGCAGGTGACACACAGCCTCGACATTGTTGCCGTCGAGGTCGCGGATGAACACGCCGTAGTAGCTGTCGTGGTACTCCGGCCAGACCCGGGGAGCATGCAGGATGTCGGCGCCCA
>JBOHDD010000168.1:0-3434 GCA_050699155.1 Nocardioidaceae bacterium | reverse complement strand
CCGTTACAGCACCCTGGCGCTGGCCTGCTTCGTCGCGGTCGCCTGCTCGGGTGTCCTGAACGCGTGGATCCGTACCTCGGGGGAGCTGAGCCTGTGGGTCGGTTCCGGGTACGGCGCCCTGGTGGCGATCAAGATCTGCGCGCTGGTCGGTCTTGGCTACCTCGGATGGATGCACCGCAGGCACACGCTCCGGGCACTCGCCGCCGGTCGTCCGGGCGTCTTCGCCCGGCTGGCCACCGTCGAGGTGGTGCTGATGGCGGCGACGGTCGCTGTCGCGGTGGCGCTCTCGCGCACGCCACCTCCCGCCGGTACCGCTGTCGAGGTGCCGGGCCACGGTGCGGGGCACCCCACGCTGGGCTCCGACATCGCGCCGTTCACGCTGACGCGGCTGTTCACGGAGTGGCGCGTGGAGGCGATCTCGCTGGCCGTGGTCGTCGTGGCCGCGGCCTGCTACGCCGCGGGTCTTCGCCGGCTCTCGCGAAACGGCGTCGCCTGGCCCCCGCAACACACGGCGGCGGCCGCTGCGGCGACCGCCGCCGCCCTGCTGGCGACCAGCGGAGGCCTGGGGACCTACTCCACGGCTGCCTTCTCCGTGCAGGTCGCACAGTTCCTTGCGCTGTTCGTCGTCGTACCCGTGCTGGTCGGCCTGAGCGCGCCTGTCACCCTGGCCGCATACGCGTCGGCGCATCCGCGCGAGGACGATCCGGACGGCTGGCTGCCGGCGATGACGCAGTCACGTGCCGGTGTCTGGCTCAGTGACCCGCTGAACATGCTGATCGTCGCAGCGGTGACGTTGTTCGGCATGTACGGCACGCCGCTGCTCGAGGCGTCGCTGCGCAGTGCCCCCCTACACCTCGCGGTCAACCTGGTCACACTGGTCGTCGGGGTCGTCTTCTGGTGGTCGGTGCTGGGTGCCGACCCTGCCGTCGAGCTGCGTGCCCGGCGGTACCGGCTGTGGGTGCTTGGCGGCTTCCTGGTGCTCCTGGGTGCTGTCGGCGCGCGGATCTACCTCAGTGACGTGCTGCTCGCCGGTGCGTGGTTCACCGACCTGGGCTGGGCCTGGCTGGACCCCGTGGTCGACCAGCGTCGGGGTGCCGGCCTGATGTGGGCGTGCGTGCTCGTCCTCGGACCGGTACTGGCCGCCCTGACCCACGTCAGCCCCAGACCTCGGCTGCCGTCTGCACGACCAGATCCAGCTTTGCGACCTGTTCGTCGTAGGTGAGCACGTTCCCCTCGACGGTCGAGGAGAAGCCGCACTGCGGAGACAGGCAGAGCTGTTCCAGCGGCACGTGCCTGCTCGCCTCGTCAATCCGCCGCTTGAGGTCGTCCTTGTCCTCCAGCTCGCCCCGCTTGGTGGTCACCAGGCCGAGCACGACCATCTTTCCGGGCGGGACGAAGCGCAGTGGTTCGAACCCGCCGGAGCGCTGGTCGTCGTACTCCAGGAAGAAGCCGTCGACCTCGAGCTGGCTGAACAGTGCCTCGGCGACGAAGTCGTACCCGCCCTCGGCCGCCCAGGACGACCGGTAGTTCCCGCGGCACATGTGCGTGGTGACCGACAACCCCTCGGGTCGACCGGAGAGGGCCAGGTTGATGTTGCGGATGTACTGCTCGTGCTGGTGTTCGGCGTCGCCGCCACGCTCGGTGACCATCGCGCGCTGTCGGGGGTCGTTCAGGTACGCCAGGCTGGTGTCGTCGAGCTGCAGGTAGGTGCAGCCGAGGTCGGCGACCAGGCGCACCTGCTCGGCGTACGCGCTCGTCAGGTCGGCCCAGAAGCCCTCCTCGTCGGGGTACACCTGTGGGTCCAGCGCGGCCGGACCGCCTCGGTAGTGCACCATGCTCGGAGACGGGATGGTCAGCTTGGGAGTCGCAATCCTCGCGGCGTCTCGGACGAACGCGAACGCGTCGCCGAAGATCGGCTCCTCCAGGTGCACCCGGTCGTGCACGCGCAGCGCCGCGGCCTCGAAGTCGAGCTCGCCGCTCTCGTTGTAGAAGTGCACCTCGATCTTATCGTCCGTGGGGTCTACTCCGCCGAGCCGGTAGATGAAGTCCATGTGCCATGCCGTACGGCGGAACTCCCCGTCGGTAGCGGTCTGCAGTCCCACTCCTTCCTGCATCCGCACGATCTCGCGGATGCAGTCGTCCTCGACCTCACGTAACCGCTCTGCGTCGATCTCACCCATCCGGTGAGCATCGCGCGCGGCGGTGAGCCGCTGCGGGCGGAGCAGACTGCCGACGTGGTCGGCGCGGAACGGGGGTGTGCTGCGCTTGCTCATGTGTGCTCCTTGGGCGCTCCTTGGCCACGGGGGCATTCTGGACAGGCAACTCGGTACCCGATGCAACCACCCAACCACGCGAGTCGCCAGCGTCGGAAGCGGAGCCGGATGGCCGCAGCGCCACCCTCAGGAGACCGGGCGGTCACGCGCCCAAATGACCATCCCGATACCGACCACGAGCAGCGCCAGAGCGGGCAGCGCGGCCAGGGGAGGCATCTGTCCGACGATCAGGGCCGCGAGGACTGTGGAGAGTGGCACGGTGAACAGCGTCGCCAGAGAGACGACCGTCGGGCTCGTCGAGCGAAGGACCAGGTTGAACATCGAGTGTCCGAGCAGCTGGGCCAGCGCGGTGATGGCCACGATCATCCCCCAGTCCCGGGCCGAGTATCCGCTGAGCTGCTGGCCGGTCAGCAGGCAGACAAGGAGCAGCAGAAGAGCACAGCAGCCGTAGCAGATCGCGGTGTAGAGCGTGGTGCTGACGTGTCGGCGTACCTGGCCACCGGTGACCATGTAGGCACCGCCGAAAACCCCGCCGAGCATCGCCAGCAGGTCACCGAACAACGCGTCGGAGGCCAGGGACATGTCGACGCCGGTCACGAAGAGCACCCCCGCCAGCGCCACCGCGATGCCCGCGACCGCCGTCGGTGGCAGCCGTTGCCCGAGGATCCGGGCGAACACCGCCGCCCACACGCTCTGGGAGCACACCAGCGCGGCCGCCGACGCGACCGAGGTGTAGCGCAGGCTGGGCACGTACGTCCCGAAGTGAACGGCGAGGAGCACACCGGCGAACAACGCGAGGCAGAGGGAGCGAGGCGGTATCCGCACCAGTTCCCGCCCGCACCGCAGCAGTGCGTACGGGAGCACGACGAGCGTGCCGAGACCGTTGCGCCAGAACGCGATGGCCAGCGCCGGTGCGGTGGTGGCCGCCACCAGTGGCCCTGCCGCCGAGGCGCACATCACCCCGAGGGCCAGCAGCGGCAGGTCGGAGCCCGGTGCGTGCAGGCCGCTGCCGCGGGGCACGAGCCGAGCCTGCTCGCCGACGTCGATGTCGACGGGCTCGGTCATGCTCCCGGTCCTCCCACTCTGAACGCCTCCGGGGACCTCTGCAACGAAACCTTTTCGTCGCGGGGGTCCCCTGTACCGAACCTAGCGGTTCGGGGG
>JBOHDD010000167.1:0-3273 GCA_050699155.1 Nocardioidaceae bacterium | reverse complement strand
GCTTCGCGTCGTACAGACCGTTGAGCAGGTGAATGGCGCCGGGGCCAGACGTCGCCGTGCATACCCCGAGCCTGCCGGTGAACTTTGCGTAGCCGACCGCCTCGAAGGCGCTCATCTCCTCGTGCCGCGACTGCACATACATGGGGTTGTTGTCGGCACGCGCCCAGGCGGCCAGGATGCCGTTGATGCCGTCACCGGGGTAGCTGAAGACGTGCTCGACCTGCCACTCGCGCAGGCGAGCCAACAGGTGGTCGCCGACCGTCTGTGCCATCGGTGCTCAGCTCGTGGTCGCGACGACGCCGATACCGCCGGACTGGTGTAGGACGGCGTACCTGATCTGGTCGAGGCGGTCCACCCCCTCGGACTGGCGAGCTTCGAAGAGGATGTCGGCCTCGGTCACCCTGGCGCGCGCCATCGGCTCCTCGAGCAGCTCGCCGTGGTCCACCAGGACGACCGGACCGACCAGACCAGGCACTGCGCCGGCGTCGGTCGGCCGTGTGTCGCGTTCGCCGGCCTTTGGCTGCTTCCTGGCGCCCAGGTACTCCGACAGCCGGACGACGGCGAGGAGGGCCACCACCGCCACAGCAGCGATCACGAACGAGAAGTCCCTGCCGGCAAGCACCTGTTGGATGGTCTCGCCGACCACGATGAGTAGGAGTAGGTCGGAGATGCTCGCATCCCGCAGGGAGCGCTTTCCCGCAAGGCGGCAGAGCAGCAAGAGCACGACATAGATCGCGAGGCCCTGAAGAACTTCCTCCATGGCCGGCTCCCTCCACTTGACGATGACTCGGGGGCCGTACCCGGGCCGTGCTAGGGCAAACACGCAGCGTTGCCGGTTGAACTCTCCGTGACCACTCCGCGAGGGCTCAACGCGTCGGTTCGCCCTGAGGACGATCGGGTACGGCGCTGGACGACGTACGCCTGGGCATGGAGGTTCGCGATGAAGGCGCTCACCTGGCACGGCAAGCGTGACGTACGCCTGGAGGAGGTCCCCGACCCCACGATCCAGGACCCCACCGACGCGGTCATCCGGGTCACCTCGAGCGGGATCTGCGGCTCCGACCTGCACCTGTATGAGGTCCTGGGTCCGTTCATGAGCGAGGGCGATGTGCTCGGCCATGAGCCGATGGGCGTCGTCGAGGAGGTCGGCAGCAGCGTCACGACCCTGAGTCCGGGCGACCGGGTGGTGGTGCCCTTCCAGATCGCCTGCGGCACCTGCGCGATGTGCAGCATGGGCCTGCAGACGCAGTGCGAGACCACCCAGGTGCGAGACCAGGGGATGGGCGCAGCACTGTTCGGCTACACCAAGCTCTACGGCCAGGTCCCGGGCGCGCAAGCCGAGTACCTGCGCGTGCCGCAGGCTCACTACGGGCCGATCAAGGTGCCCGAGGGCCCGCCCGACGACAGGTTCGTCTACCTCTCCGACGTGCTGCCCACCGCCTGGCAGGCGGTGGAGTACGCCGAGATCCCCAAGGGCGGCAGCGTCACAGTCCTCGGGCTCGGGCCGATCGGCGACATGGCCGGCCGGATCGCGGCACACCGCGGACACCGCGTGTTCGCTGTCGACCTGGTGCCCGAGCGGCTGGAGCGTGCCCAGCGGTTCGGCATGGAGGTCCTCGACCTCCACTCGCACGATGACCACCTCGGCGAGTCGATCCGCGAACGCACCGAGGGGCGCGGCACTGACGCCGTCATCGACGCCGTCGGGATGGAGTCACACGGGGCTCCCGTGGCCGGGCTCGCGCAGAAGGTGACCGGCATGCTTCCCGACGCCATCGCACAGAAGATGGTGCAGACCGCAGGCGTCGACCCCATGAGCGCCCTGCACGCGGCGATCGACATCGTCCGCCGCGGCGGGACGGTCTCGGTGATCGGCGTGTACGGCGGGATGGCCGACCCGATGCCGATGATGACGCTCTTCGACAAGCAGATCACCCTGCGCATGGGGCAGGCCAACGTGAAGCGGTGGGTCGACGACATCATGCCGCTGCTCAGCGGTGACGACGACCCGCTCGGGGTGGAGGAGTTCGCCACCCACCGGCTTCCCCTCAGCGACGGGCCGGCGGCGTACGAGATGTTCCAGAAGAAGCACGACGGCGCCGTGAAGGTCGTCCTCAGGCCCTGACGCGACAACGGTCCAGCGGTGGACTTCGCACGGGTGAGCGGTGCGCTGGCGCTCTACGCCGTCTTCCGCAAGCGTTGGTTCTCGCTGCTGGAGATGTCCGGCTGGGCGGTGCCGTACCTCGGCTTCGTCGGGTAGGTCGCCTTCTTCGGCTGACCGCGGAGTCTGCGGACCAGGCGACCGAACCCCTTGCTCAGCGGCGCATGCAGCGCGTACGACGCGGCCGAGATCACCATCAGTGAGGTCAGGCCGCGGACGGACCCTGCTCCCAGGAGGAAGAGCATGATGCTGGTGGCCAGCACCGAGACGGAGACCGTGTAGTGCAGCGCGACCCAGGCGCCACCGGCACTCCAGCGGCGGACGCGCTCCTCACGATGGGAAGCGACTCGCCCGGGGCTGTTGACCGACACGGAACTCCGATTTACCCCGTCGCGACACGGCACAAACCAGGCACCGGCCGGGGGTAGCCTCGCGAGCGTGTCCTCCACCACCGACGACGGCCCGGCCTGCTGCGCACCGGGCCGCGCCTCGTCCCCGCGCGAGCCTGCCGGTGTCGCGGTCAGGAACCCGCGGTCGACGCGCGGGCAGGTGCGCGTGCCGGGTGGCGAGTTCGCGATGGGCGACGGGTTCGACGAGGGGTACGCCGGGGACGGAGAGCGACCGGTGCACACCGTGCTCCTCCCGTCGTACCACCTCGACGAGACGGCGGTGACCAACGCGCAGTTCGCCACGTTCGTGAAGGCGACGGGCCACGTCACCGACGCCGAGAGGTTCAGCTCGTCCGCGGTCTTCCATCTGGTGGTGGCCGCGCCGCGTGCGGACGTACTGGGGCAGGCGGCGGGCGCTCCCTGGTGGGTCGACGTGCGCGGTGCCTGCTGGCGGCATCCCGAGGGCGCGGAGTCGACGGTCGCCGACCGGCAGAACCATCCCGTCGTACACGTGTCATGGCGCGATGCGCAGGCCTACTGCGCATGGGCGGGCAAACGGCTGGCGACGGAGGCGGAGTGGGAGTACGCCGCCCGCGGTGGGCTTGCCGGGAGGCGGTTCGCGTGGGGTGACGAGCTGACGCCGAACGGGCGCTGGATGTGCAACATCTGGCAGGGGGACTTCCCGCGGCGCAACACGTTGGACGACGGCTTCCTGACGACGGC
>JBOHDD010000166.1:0-2157 GCA_050699155.1 Nocardioidaceae bacterium | reverse complement strand
AGCCTCGTCCGCAGTTCGAGATCTTCGTATACTCCCCTCGGTTCGAGGGCGTGCACCTGCGCTTCGGCCCGGTCGCGCGTGGTGGGTTGCGCTGGTCGGACCGGCGCGAGGACTTCCGCACCGAGGTGCTCGGGCTGGTCAAGGCGCAGATGGTCAAGAACGCCGTGATCGTGCCCGTGGGCGCCAAGGGTGGCTTCGTCTGCAAGAACCTGCCGGACCCTGCAGCCGACCGCGAGGCGTGGATGGCCGAGGGGGTCGCCTGCTACACGCAGTTCATCTCGGGGCTGTTGGACATCACCGACAACCTCGTCAGTGGTGAGACGGTCCCGCCCAAGCGGGTCGTGCGGCACGACAGGGACGATGCCTATCTGGTGGTCGCGGCCGACAAGGGTACGGCGACGTTCTCCGACATCGCGAACAAGGTCGCGCAGGAATACGGCTTCTGGCTCGGTGACGCGTTCGCCTCCGGCGGCTCTGTCGGCTACGACCACAAGGCGATGGGGATCACCGCACGCGGAGCGTGGGAGTCGGTGCGCCGGCACTTCCGTGAGATGGGTGTCGACTGCCAGCGGGAGGACTTCACCTGCGTCGGCGTCGGGGACATGTCGGGCGACGTGTTCGGCAACGGCATGCTGCTGTCCGAGCACACCCGGCTGGTTGCCGCCTTCGACCATCGGCACGTCTTCCTCGACCCGACGCCCGACCCAGAGACGTCGTACGCCGAGCGTCGCAGGCTGTTCGAGCTGCCTCGTTCGAACTGGGGTGACTACGACCAGTCCCTGATCTCGGAGGGCGGTGGCGTCTACCCGCGCACCCTCAAGTCCATCCCGGTCACGCCACAGGTGCGGGAGGCCCTCGGGCTCGACCCCACCGTCACCAAGGTGCCGCCCAGCGACCTCCTCCGCGCGATCCTGCTCGCGCCGGTCGACCTGTTCTGGAACGGCGGCATCGGCACCTACGTGAAGTCCGAAGCCGAGTCGCATGCGGAGGTGGGTGACAAGGCCAACGACTCCATCAGGGTGAACGGCGGCGACCTCCGCTGCAGGTGCGTGGGGGAGGGCGGCAACCTCGGGTTCACCCAGCTCGGGCGGATCGAGTTCGCCCGAGCCGGTGGTCGGATCAACACCGACTTCATCGACAACTCCGCGGGCGTGGACACCTCCGACCACGAGGTCAACATCAAGATCCTGCTGGACCGCGTGGTGGCAGACGGTGACCTCACCGAGAAGCAGCGGAACTCCCTGCTCGCGCAGATGACCGACGAGGTCGGGTCGCTCGTCCTCGACGACAACTACGAGCAGAACATCGCCCTGGCGTCGGCGAGCGCGCAGGCGGTGCCCCTGCTGCACGTGCACGCGGACTGGATGAAGCGACTGGAGAAGGCCGGTCTGCTCGACCGGGAGCTGGAGTTCCTGCCGTCCGGTAAGGAGATCACCCAGCGACGAGTCGACGGTCTCGGGCTCACCGAACCCGAGATGTCGGTGCTGCTCGCCTACACCAAGATCGTGATCGCCTACGAGCTCCTCGACGGGGAGATCGCCGACGACCCGTTCATGCGGTCGCAGCTGTACAAGTACTTCCCCTCGGCGATGCGGCACAGCTATCGCAGGCAGATGGACAACCATCCGCTGCGTCGGGAGATCATCGTCACGCAGGTGGTCAACGACGTGGTGAACACCGCAGGCATCACCTTCTTCCACCGGATCAGCCAGGAGACGGGGTCCACGGCGGAGGAGCTGGTGCGTGCGCACCTGGTGGTGCGGGAGATCTACGGCAGTGACCACCTGTTCGAGCGGGTCGACGAGCTCGACAACGTGGTGTCGGCACAGACACAGACGCGGATGCGGCTGCAGGTCCGCACACTGATCGAGCGGGCCAGCCGTTGGATGGTGACCAACCGGCGGCCTCCGATCAACAGCGAGGCGACGGTCGACCACTTCGGCAACCACGTGCAGGCGGTGGTCGGTGCCCTGCCCGACATCCTGACCGGTGGTGAGCGCGACCTGTTCGAGCAGCGGCGACGCTCGCTACTCGAGGTCGACGTGGCCGACGACCTGGCCTCGGCGATCGCCGTGATGCCACCGGCTTACTCGGTGCTCGGGATCGTCGAGACGGCCATCCGCGACGACGTCGACCCGCACGAGGTGGCCCGGGTGC
>JBOHDD010000165.1:0-3507 GCA_050699155.1 Nocardioidaceae bacterium | reverse complement strand
GCGGTGATCCGGGTCGAGATCCGTCGTGACACGGCGTACGACGCAGAGAGACAGCCGGTGCTGCTGACCTACTCGCCGTACAACTCCCTCGGTGAGCCGGAGCCCGCCAGTGACGAGCTGGCGGAGCGCTACGTGCCGCGTGGGTATGCGCGTGCAGTCGCCGACGTGCTCGGCACCCGTGGGTCGACCGGCTGCTGGGACTACGGTGGGCGCCGCGAGCAGCAGTCCGGCGTGGACGTGGTGCAGTGGCTGGCGAACCGGCGCTGGTCCAGCGGCAGGGTCGCGATGATCGGCGGTTCGTACAACGGCACGACGGCGTCGATGGTGGCGGCGCGAGGGGACGACGTGCCGGCGCTGAAGGCGATCGTGCCGATCTCGGCGATCAGCCGCTGGTACGGGTACGCGTACGGCAACGGGGTGCGCTACCTCCTCAACTCCGACGAGCCCACCGACGAGGGGTTCGACACCCCGCTGGCCTTCGACTTCGGCTTCGGTAGGACCGTGGCCGCCGACCCGATGGGCCAGCATTTCGCCGACACCTTGCGCTCGCGGTCGCAGGAGTGCGGCGCGGGCGAGCACACCGAGGAGGGCTACAGCCGCGACCCCGACTACGACGACTTCTGGCTGCGGCGCGACTACCGCACGGATGCCGACCGGTTCCGCGCCGCGGTGCTGCTCGCACACGGATGGCAGGACTACAACGTCAAACAGCAGGAGGCCACCGCGCTCTTCCGCCGGCTCCGGGTGGACGAACCGGACACCGCGCGCGTCGAAGGCGTGCCGTTCAAGCTGATGTACCTCACCCAGGGCACCCACTCCGGCGGAACCGACGGGCGACGATGGCAGCCGCTGCTCGACCGCTTCCTCGCGCACACCCTCGAGGGGGTGCGCAACGGGATCAGGCGGGAGGGTCCGGTGATCACCCGCGGCCGCGACAGCAGCGGCCCGACCGGCTTCCGCACCGAGGCGGACTACCCCCTTCCCGGGACGGAGCCGACGGCGCTGTGGCTGCATGACGGCATGCTCGCGCGCACACCGGACAGCAGCGGCGGAGCCCACAGCGCGTCGTACCAGGAGACCGGCACCTCCACCGAAGAGCTCGGTACGGCGCTGGGCACCGGCATGCCCGGTGGCTCGCTGTACTTCCAGTCTCGGCCGATGGGCACCGACACGCGTCTGGTGGGCCCCGCGGTGTTCGACGCCGTGGTGCGCCCGTCGGAGCCGACGATGCACCTGACTCCGGTGCTGCTCGACGTCGCACCCGACGGCAGCGCGCAGACCGTGCAGCGCGGCTTCCTGCACCTGGACTACCGCAACGGCCTTGACGAGGCACGACCCGCGCCGGGGGTGTGGCAGCGGGCGCGGGTGCGGATGCTGCCGCAGGACTACACGGTGTCGGCCGGTCATCGGCTCGCCCTGTTGGTGCAGAGCTCGAACACGGTGTGGGCGCTACCCGGCAACGCCGGGAGCGTCGACATCGCCACCGGCCGGGTCCCCGGTGTGACGCAGGTCGGCTCACGCCTCGTGCTGCCGACCGTGCGCGACGCGTCCTCCTGACCTAGTCCGTCAGGGGGATCCCCGATGACCCCGACGGGCCATTTCGCCAAGGGCGAGCCAGGACGGAAATCCCAACGCCCGCACGGGTGTTGAGCCTGATGGGAGGAAGTTCAAACCATGGGGGCGGACAAGGGGACATGTCGTGGGGGCGACACGGAGAGATGTTCTGAAGATCGGTGGGCTGGGACTGCTGGGGGCGGCCGGAGCCGCCGGGTTGCCGTGGGGAGCGACCCTCGGGGCGAAGCGCTCCAGCTCGCTGGACGGGTCGGGGATGCCGGAGCCGTTCCGCAGCGACTTCGTCCGACCGCCGGTGCTGCGTCCTGCGAGCAGCACCCGCGACCCTGACGGGACGTGGGTCGACCACTTCGAGGTGAGCGAGCTTCCCGGCAGTGCCGGTATCGCGGCCGGTCTGCGCACCCCGGTCTTGGGGTACGGCGGGCTCACACCGGGACCCACCATCAATGTGCGACAGGACCGCCGGTCGGTGCTGCGGGTGCGCAACCGGCTGCCGCGCAGGCACTCGTCCCTGGGGTACGAGCTGCCCACCTCGGTGCATCTGCACGGCTCGGCGTCCCTGCCGCAGTTCGACGGGTACGCCAGCGACCTCACACCCCCGGGGTTCTACAAGGACTACGAGTACCCGAACTTCCAGCCGGCACGCACCCTCTGGTACCACGACCACGCGGTGCACCACACCGCGACGAACGTGTACGCCGGCCTGTTCGCGCAGTACCACCTGCACGACCGTGCCGAGACCGCACTGCTGCCGCAGGGCGAGTTCGACGTACCCCTGATGGTCGGTGACGTGATGTTCGCCGCGGACGGCTCCCTGGCCTACGACGACCGCTCGCACTCCGGGTTGTGGGGTGACGTGATCCTGGTCAACGGCCAGGCGTGGCCGGAGATGAAGGTCAAGCGGCGGGTGTACCGCTTCCGCGTCCTGAACGCCTCGATCTCCAGGTCCTACCGGTTCGCGCTGAGCACCGGGGACCCGGTGACCGTGGTCGCCACCGACGGCGGCCTGATGCCGAGGTCACGGGAGGTCGACCAGTGGCGGCACGCCAACGCCGAGCGCTACGAGGTGCTGGTCGACTTCTCCAAGTACCGGCCGGGGCAACGGGTCGTCCTGCAGAACCTGTCCAACCCCAACAACGTCGACTACGACCACACCGACAAGGTGATGGCCTTCGACGTCACCGACGCACCGGTCGACAAGCGCGACGCCACCTGGAACCGGATCCCCGGCACCCTGGTGAACAGCCACGTGATGGGCCTGACCGAGTCCGACGCCATCCGTACCCGTCACCTCCAGGTCGAGCGCAAGCACGGGCGCTGGACGATCAACGGCAGGACCTGGGACGACGTCATCAGGAGCAGGTTCCAGGAGATCATCGCCGATCCCGGTCTCGGTGACGTCGAGGTCTGGGAGGTCGAGAACAGGTCCGGCGGCTGGTTCCACCCGCTGCACATCCACCTGATCGACTTCCAGGTGCTCAGTCGCGACGGGCGACCGCCGTTCGACTTCGAGCGCGGCCCGAAGGACGTGGTGTACGTCGGGGAGAACGAGACCGTGCGGCTGGTGATGAAGTTCGGTCCGCACCGCGGTCGGTACATGGTGCACTGCCACAACCTGCCGCACGAGGACCACGACATGATGGTCCAGTTCGCGGTGGGCTGGCATCCCGGCGACCCCGACCCGAACCACCCGATCCAGGCCGCCCCGGCGATGCCTGCCTGACGTTGGCCCATGTGCGACGCCACGCGCTTTCACGCTGTGTTGATGTGCCGCGCGCACCCTCTGGGTATCTGACCACTGCCGCTCAGTGGGGACTGATATCGGAGGTAGCGGCATGCGCAAAAGGACAACTGTGACCCGGGGGCTCGTGCTCGGCGTCGCACTCACCGGACTCTTCGCGTCGTCGGTCTCGGCGGTCACGACCGAGGTACAGG
>JBOHDD010000164.1:0-4237 GCA_050699155.1 Nocardioidaceae bacterium | reverse complement strand
GAGAATGCTCGGGTCGGACTCTCCCTTCTGCTCCCACAGGATGGCGTCCACGTTCTTCTTCACCGAGAAGTCCTCGCTCAGCTTGTCGATGTCTGCAGGTGTGATCGACATCTTGATGCCCACCTGTGCCAGATTGGCCTGCACCACTTCGGCGACCTGCTGATAGATTTCGAGGTTGATCACCTCGAGGTCGAACGAGAAGCCGTTCTTGAGGCCGGCGGCGGCCAACAGTTTCCGTGCACGTGCAGGGTCGTGGTTGTAGTTCTCCGGTCCCTGGTCGGGGCTGGAGGCGAAGTACCAGGTGGGGAACATCTGCCCTCCGGGTTCACAGAACCCGTCCATCACCGTGGCGATGGCCTTGCGGTTGATGGCGTAGTTGAGTGCCTGGCGCACCCTCGCGTCGCCGAACTCAGACCGCTTGGTGTTCAGGTTGATCAGGTAGCTGGAGAGGCTGGGCTGCTCGCAGAGCACCAGGCCGGCCTCCTTGGCGGGCTGATACATGCTCGCCCGCAGGAAGGTCGAGTCGGCTGCGCCCGTGCTGACCGCGTTGAGCCGCGCATTGTCATCGTCGGATATGAGATACACCAGCTTGTCGACGTTCTGTGCCTGGGGCGCCCAGTAGTCGTCGACGGCGGTGTAGATCACCTTGCTGCCGGGGACATACCTGCTCATCTCGAAGGCACCCGAACCCCCGGTCGGAGCGATGTCCTGCTTGGGCGCGTCGAAGGCGGCGGGGCTCATCATCATGCCGGAGGAACCGCCCAGGACGCCGACCAGTGCACCGGCCGCGTCGTTGGTGTGGAACCTGACCGTGTCGCTGTCCACCGCTTCCACATTGTCGACGATCTCCAGGGCGTTGGCGTTGAACGAACCTGTGAGCGTCTTGCTCCGCTCGATGTTGGCCACGACCGACTCAGCGTCGAACGGGGTGCCGTCGTGGTACTTCCAGTTGTCGATCAGGTCCATCTCGAGCACGCCGCCCCCGTCCAGGACCTCCCACGACTCTGCCAGCATCGGCGTGGGCTTCCCCTCCTCGTTCACGTGCACGAGGCTGTCGTAGACCGGGAACAGGTACATGTAGCTGTTCGTCGTCGTGATCTTGTCGGGATCGAAGCTGGTGTTGTCCACGCTGTACATCCACGTGAACGTCCCGTCCTGGTCGACCTTCTGGGTGTACGCCGGACACGCGTCGGTCTGCGCCTTGCGCTCGGCCCTCTGCTGGGTGGCCCCTGAACCCGTACACCCCGAAACGAGCACCAAGAGACCGGCAGCGGCGATCTTGCCTAGGTGTGACATGGGCGTCTCCTTGTGTATGAACCGTGGCGGATGCGGTCACGACTCGCTTCGTCGGCGCTGAGACCACATCTGGGTGGATCGCTCGAAGTGCATGGCCGCATCCCAGCCGATCGGCGGGGGCCCGAGCTCGGTGCGGAACGAGCGCACCGCCTCACGCATCAGCTCTGGGTCACGCGCTGCGGTACCGGCAAGCTCCATGGCCCGTTTCTCGACCTCGCTGTCGGGCACGGCCTCCCAGGCAAGACCGATCTCCCTGGCCCGCACTCCGCTGATCTCCTCGCTGAACAGGCCCATGGCCGCGGTTGCCTCCCGGCCCGCGGTCCGGCCGGCGATGGTGAAGAAGCCACCACCGGGGTGCAGACCGATCTTCAGGAAGCCCGCCATGATGCGGGCATCATCGGCGACGATCCGCAGGTCCGTGGCCAGCAGCAGGTTCAGGCCGGCGCCTACCGCGGCACCTCGCACAGCCGCGATGCTGGGCACCTGAAGACGACCGACCCGCATGAACGCGCCGTACACAGCGCCGGTCTCCCGGAAGGTCGCGTCTTCGGCCTGGTCCACGGCAGGGACCCACCGGCGCCTGTCGGCGCCTGAGCAGAAGGTCCCACCCGCGCCGACCACCACGGCCGCCCCCACGGCATGATCGGCGTCGACCTCATCGCAGAGACGGGCGAGTTCCATGCCCATCTCCGGCGTGAGCCCGTTCTTCACCTCTGGGGAGTCGATCGTCAGGACGGCCACGCCGCCTTGCTTCTCCAGCGTCACTTGTCCCATGCGGGCTTCACCTTCCGGTCTCGGTGGCTGCGTCGGTCTGCTTCTCAGGTGGAGGGTCCGAAGCCGTTCGGCCGCCTCGGGCCAAGAGATCGACAGCGAAGGCGCCGCTGCCGCGATCGCCGACGATCAGCGGGTTGATCTCGACTTCCATGAAGCGACGCGCAACCGCGGCCACCATCCGGCTGACGGAGGCGATCACTCTGGCCGCAGCCTGCACATCGGCTGGAGGACTGCCCCGGTAGCCATCGAGAAGCGGCCAACCGCGAAGACCTCGAAGCATCCTCTCCGCGTCATCGGCTCCCACGGGTGCCAGCTCGGACACCACATCCTGATAGATCTCGGTCGTCACGCCACCCATGCCGACGGTCACGACCGGGGGGAAGCCGTCTGAGGAGCAGGTGGCGCCGACGATGAGCTCCGGACCCGGGTGGATCATTTCCTGGATGAGGATGCCGTCGAGATCCTCGAGCCCGTTGGTACGGGCCACCGACACCAGCTCGTGGTATCTCTGCGCCGCGTCGGCGGGGTCGACTGCCAGTCGGACGCCGCCCAGGTCCGACTTGTGCAGCAGGGAACGAGCTTGGATCTTCATGGCCAGTGGCGCGCCGACGGAGAACGCAGCCTCCACGGCGCTGGTCTCGTCGGTTGCCAGGAACGAGGCAGGTTGCGAGATCCCGAGCCTGGTCAGCAGCTCACTACCGCTGGCGCGGCCTGCCAGGTACTCGTCCAGCAGGAGAGCGGCGTCATCGCCGGGCGTCGGGCCGTCAGGGGTACCCGAGTGGTGCCAACCTGTCGGGGTCTCGGACAGGTAGGTCGGTGTTGGGGCGAGGAGTCCGGCCGTGCGTGTCAGATCTCCGACCGAGCCGAACACGGGGACGCCCGCTGAGCGAAAGATCTGCCTCCCCTCGCGCGTCTGGTCGAGACCCGCGAGCCAGGTGACGAACAACGGCTTCTGCAGCTTCGTGGCCGTCGCAACGAGGTCTTCGGCGATCATCGCACCGGCTTCACCGGTCACCATGGTGAGTACTACGGCGATGATGTCGACGTCAGGGTCCCCGGCGACGATGGTGCAGACCTCACCGAGCGCGCGGGCATGTCCTTCTCGGTTGAACAGCTGGGCTGTGACATCGACCGGGTTGGCCAGAGCACCGAACTCAGGCACGTACTCAGTCAGCGCGGACTGGGTGGCCGGGGCGAGCACGGGCAGGTCGAGCCCGTGAGCGACGCAGTGGTCGGCTGTCAGGCTTCCGGCACCGCCGGATGTCGTGATCACGCCGACTCGTCGCCCGTTGAGGTCGTACGCCGATCGCACCGTCGCCGCCACGGCCAGCAGCTCATCGACGTCATCTACGAGAATCACTCCGTAACGCCGGGATGTGAGGACGAACGCGATGTCGTCCCCGAGCATCGAGCCGGTGTGCGAGGCTGCGGCACGACGGCCGACGTCCGAGTGCCCGGACCGAAGGACAACGAGATGCTTGCCGAGCTCGCGGGCTCGGCCGGCGAGGCGCGTGTAGGCAGCACCATCGCCGATGGCCTCGGCGTAGAGCATGACAACCTCGATGGCCGGGTCCTCGAGCAACGTCATGGCGACCTGGACGAGGTCGAGATCGGCTTGGTTGCCGGTGCTCACCCAGGCTGTGAGACCCAGACCCATCTCGTTGGCGAGATCCAGTACGGATCCGCCGACGGCGCCGCTCTGACCGACGTACGCGACCCCGCTGCAGCTGTCGATCCGTCGGTCGGCGGCGGCCGTGAACGTCGCGGCGAGGCCCGAAGGTGCGTGCAGCAGCCCCTGACAGTTGGGTCCGAGGACGCGGACCCCGGCGGCCTGTCCGGCCTCCTGCAGCTGCTGCTGAAGGATCGCGCCCGCCTCACCGGTCTCGGCGAACCCCGACGCGAACACCACGGCTGCGGTGGCACCCACCGACCCCGCTTGGCGGACCACCTCGGCGGCCTTGGCCGCCGGGACGAGCACCAGCACAAGGTCGACCGGGCCAGGCACATCCTCCAGCGAGGCGTAGCAGGGCAGGCCCTGCAGCCGGTCGTAGTTGGGGTTCACGGGATAGATGGCGCCGGCGAAGCCGTGCTCGACCAGGTACCGCAGCGGACGAGCGATCAGGCTGTCCGCCCGCCCCGAGACGCCGACAAGGGCGACCGCGCGTGG
>JBOHDD010000163.1:0-2677 GCA_050699155.1 Nocardioidaceae bacterium | reverse complement strand
TCGCCGATCGCGTGCTCGTCGCGTGTCAGATCCTCGTAGAAGCGCACATGTGTCGTACCGGGGAAGGCGGCGTACCAGCTGTCCAGATAGCCGTCGTAGCGCCCGCGTTCAAGGTAGGCATATGGAGAGACTGACGTGGTCTCGGGATCCCAGGTCTGCGTCGACTCCAGGTTCTCGGCCAGCGCCTCCTCCAGCGGACGGTCCTCGAGTCCGTTCACGACGCTGAAGCGCCAGTTCGACACCGCACGGTCAACGGGGTCTCGGAGCATGACCACGATCGCTGCGCGCCCGAGCACCTCTGTGGCGCGGCCGGCGGCCTCGGGGTGCTCGATGTAGCTGGTGCTCTTCTCACCGAGAAGAGCTTCCCCGGCGGCGTGCGAGAAGTACCGTGTCCGGTACTCGTCCAGCCCGTGTTCTCCCGCTTCGGCGGAGAGGAAATACTTCGGCTCTGGACGCGAGGGGCGGGCCATGGTGATGTCCGGGTGTGCATCGAGCAGGGCCTGCAGGTAGGTCGTTCCGCAGCGCTGGGCGCCGATGACGAGCAGGTGTCGGGTCACCCCGAGACCCGATCCACCACGTGATAGGGCTCGGAGACGCTGACCGCGTTCAGGGTGCGTACGACGTACTCGCCGATCATGGACAGCATCGCGATGATGAAGCCGCTGAAGACGGACAGGAGCACTGCCAGGGTCGTCCACCCCTGCACGTTCGTCCGGCCGATCAGACCCAGGACGAGGTACACCGCGCCGATGACGAAGCTGGCCGCGGACAGCAGGAAGCCGGCGAACGCGCCCAGGCGCAACGGGTAGGAGGAGTAGCTGAAGAGGATCGTGAGCACCAGGCGGAGGATCCGGACCAGGCCGTAGTTGCTCTTGCCGACGGGGCGGGGCTCGTGCCGTACGCTCACGTGCGCCCCGTTGTTCGAGGCCTGCAGGGCCTGTCCCGTGATGTACGGATGAGCGGTGCGTGACGCGCAGATCCGCCGGACCACGTCCCGACGCAGGATTCGGAAGTTCGAGACTGCGAGGTCGGTCGGCTGGCCGAAGATGCGCCGGTTGACCATGCTGATGGCGATGCTGCCCAGGCGGCGGTACCCGGCCGCGCGCTTGCGGTCGAACTTGCCGAACACGACGTCGTGTCCGCACATCGCCTTGTCGATGAGCGTGAGAACCTGATCCGGAGGGTTCTGCAAATCGTCGTCCATCGTGACCACGTAGTCGCCTGACGACTCGCGAAAGCCGGCAAGGTTCGCGTGGTGCTGGCCGTAGTTGCGGAGGAGGTCCAATGCGATGATGCGGGGGTTCGCGCGTGCCTTGTCGGCGATGACTGCCCAGCTGCCGTCGTGGCTACCGTCGTTGACCAGGATGAGCTCGTACCAGAGGTCGGCCTGCTCGAACACCTCCACGATGCGGTCGACGGTCTCACCGACGATCTCGACGCTGTTGAAGACCGGCACGACGATCGAGTAGGTGAACTCGCTTCTGTCCTGCCTCCCAGCGGGCTCAGATGCCGGTCCGGGGTCGGGTTTCGCGTCGGTCACGCCCAGGTCGACCTGTGTAGGGGTGTTAGCGTCCATGTCCGTCCGCCGGAAGGAAGTTTTGCGCAGCATGTCGGGCTCTCAGGATAGTCCACGCGCTGCCGCGCCGGCCCCCAGGCGTGGCCGCGGCACCTCTCGCGACTCGCTGCTCCTGGTCGCCGGCAGCGCCCTCAACGGGGTTCTGGCGTATGCGTTCTTCGTCCTCGCCAGCAGGTCCCTGGGGGCCGAGGGTGCGGCGCCGGTGTCCGTCCTCTGGTCGTACTGGGCGCTGGCAGGGGCGGTGTTGACCTTTCCGGTGCAGCACTGGATGATTCGCAGCTTCACCCGCGACGGGCACGAGGCGACGGTGGCCCGGACGATGCCGCGGCTGTGCGCAGTGGTGACGGTGACGGCCCTGGCGGCGGGGGTGGCCGCGTTCGGCTTCCGCCAGGACCTGTTCGACGACGGGACGCTGGTGTATCCGGCCCTGGTCGCCGGTGTCACCCTCGGCTCCTTCCTGATGGGACTGGTTCGTGGGGCACTCTCCGGTCGTGGCCGGTTCGCCGCGACAGCGGCGTCTCTGGTCGCCGAGAACGGCCTGCGGGTCGTGGTGGCGGGTGCGGTGATCTGGATGGACGGTGGGGCACAGGCCTTCGGTGTGGCCCTGGTCCTCGGTCCGCTGATCGGCCTGGTGTGGGCGCCCAGTCTGCGCCTCGGTGCCTCTCCATCGGGGGTTGTCGTCGGCCGTGACTCTCTCTCCCTGGTCTCCGGTGTCGCCGGAGGTTCGCTCATCGGGCAGGCTGTGCTCACGGCCACCCCCGTCCTGCTCGCGATCGTCGGTGGTGCGCCGGCTCAGGTGACCTCGCTGTTCCTGGCGCTCTCGGTCTGGCGCGCACCGTATCTCGTGGCCATGGGGGTGACGCCGCAGCTGACCTCGGTTCTCACCAGCCTCGCCCTGGACGGACCTCCGCGTCGCGTCGCTCGGGCCTCACGCACGACCGCTCTGGCCGTCCTGGGTGCCGCCGTCGTGGCGGTGGCCATCGGCATGACCGCGCTGCAGCCGGTCCTGCAGGCGATGTTCGGCGCCGACGTGGAGATGCGACCGGGCGAGCTGGCTGGTCTCGGCGTCGGCACCGCTGCGGCCATCGGCAACCTCGTCCT
>JBOHDD010000162.1:0-3413 GCA_050699155.1 Nocardioidaceae bacterium | reverse complement strand
GACGACTACGCGGCCGCCGACGTCCCGATGCTTCCGGTGGTGGCGCCGGCCCGCCGGGTCACCCGCGAGATCGCGGCCTACAGCTGGGCGACGGTGGCGACGTCGCTGCTGCTGTGGCCGGTGGCGGGCACGGGATGGCTCTACCCGGTGGTCGCCGCCGTCCTCGGCGTGCTGTTGCTGGTCGAGGCCCATCTCCTGCACGCACGCGCGCGCGGCGGGTACGACCTCACCGTGCTGGCGCCGATGCGCCTGTTCCACGGGTCCAACCTCTACCTCGCGCTGCTCTTCCTCGCCGTCGCGATCGACCCGCTGCTGACCCGCTGACGGAGGCCGGCCGGGGCCGGGTCGGGTACGACTCCGCGGGTCGACGCCAGCAACCAGGTCGCGCTGGCCGTGAGCAGCGCGGCGCCCAGGAGGTGCAGCCCGACGAGCAGGACCGGCAGGTCGAGGTAGTACTGGGTGAACCCGACCGCGGCCTGGCCGGCCTCGACGCCGAGCAGCGTCCATGCCGCGCGACGTACGTCGGCAGGGCCCCCGAGCCGGTGCAGTGCGACGACGGTCGCCACCGTGAGCGCGACCAGCAGGTAGACGGCGCCGGCATGCACGTGACTGATGACCTGCGGGTCGATGCCGTTGCGCACCACGACGACGGTGTCGCCGGCCACGTCCTGGGGCTCCAGGTGGCCCGCGTGCGGCCCGGAGCCGGTCACGACCGTGCCGAGGTAGAGCACGACGAACACCATGGCGACGATGCCTGTGACCAGCCGCCGAAGACCGGGCCGCACCCTCGACCCGCTGGTGTGTGGACCCGAGCGCACCTGCCAGACCAGCAGGACCGACAACGCGATCATCGCCATCGACAGCATGAGGTGCATGGACACTACCCAGGGGTTCAGGTCGGTGAGCACCGTGATGCCCCCGATGACGGCCTGGCCGGGGATGCCGAGTGCGAGCACGGTGGCGAGCACCCGGACGGAGCGCTGGCCGGGCCGGTGCCGCATCGCCGCCGCCCAGGTCGCGATGGCGATCGCCGCGAGCACGAAGGTCATCATCCGGTTGCCGAACTCGATCGCGCCGTGCAGACCGAGCTCACCGTGCGGGACGAAGGACTCCTGGGTGCATCGCGGCCAGGTGGGGCACCCCAGGCCTGAGCCGGTCAGCCGGACCGCGCCGCCGGTGACCACGATCGCGACGTTGCCCGCGAGCGTGGCCATCGACAACCGCGCCAGTGACAACGGCCTCAGCCACCGTTCGGTCTTCACCACAGCCCGCCCGGTCACCGCACCTACTCCCACTTGAACGTCCGCGCGGTCAGCATCGTCCCGAGCGCGGCCCAGACCACGAGGACGCAGACGTGCAGCCAGGGGACGCTCCCGGAGGAGGCGAACGACTCGCGCAGGCCCTGGCCGAGCGCCCCCGAGGGCAGGTGCTCGAGGGCCCAGCCGGCGCCGCCGTACGCCGAGGCCGGCGCTACGACGGCGCCGCCGATGAGCAGCACAACGTAGATGAGGTTGGCGGCGGCCAGCGTGGCCTCAGCGCGCAGCATGCCGGCGAGCAGCAGCCCCAGCGAGGCGAACGCGGCCGTCCCGGCGAGCACGCAGAGCAGCGCGCCACCGACCGCTTCCGGAGTCAGCGACGGGTCCCAGCCGACGGCCACCGCGGCCGCCCCGACCACCCCGAACTGCAGGAGCTGGACCGCGAACAGCGACAGCACCTTTCCCAGCAGCAGACCGGTCCGCGGTAGCGGCGAGGACCCCAGCCGCTTCAGCACGCCGTACCGCCGCTCGAATCCGGTCGCGATCGCCAACGAGGTGAACGAGGTGGACATCACCGCCAGTGCCAGCACCCCCGGCGTGAGCACCTGCACGGGGTCGACGGCGGTGAGGGAGAAGTGCTCGGCGCCGTACACACCGGCGAACAGCACGATCAGCGGGATGACCACGGCCAGCAACAGCTGTTCGCCGTTGCGCAGCAGGAGCCGTGTCTCCATGGCGCACTGGGTGAGGACCATCCGGGGGAGCGGTGCGGCGCCGGGTCGGGGTGCGAAGGTCTGGCTCATGAGCGCAGGTCCCGCCCGGTCAGCTCGAGGAACACGTCCTCGAGGGTCCGCCGGCCGATGCTCAGCCCGGCCGGCATCACCTCGTGCTCGGAGCACCACGAGGTGACCGTGGCGAGCTCGCGCGGACCCACCGGCCCGGTGACGAGGTAGTGCCCGGCGGGATCCTCGGTGACGACACAGCGGTCGTGCAGCGCATGCGTGAGGGAGGCCAGGTCGAGACCGGGGCTGGCCTGGAAGCTCAGGCTCGTCTGCTCCTGCGCACGCGTCAGGTCACGGGGCGTTCCGGTCGCCAGCAACCGCCCGTGGTCGATCACGAAGACGTGGTCGGCGAGCCGCTCGGCCTCGTCCATGAAGTGTGTGGTGAGTACGACGGTGACGCCGTCGCGGCGTACCTCCTCCAGCAGCTCCCACGTCGCCCGGCGGGCCTGCGGGTCCAGTCCGGCGGTCGGCTCGTCGACGAAAACCACCTCGGGCCGCCCCACCAGCGCCATCGCGAGGCTCAGCCGCTGCCGCTGGCCACCGGACAGCCGGCGGTACGGCGTGCGGCCGCAGGCACCGAGCCCGAGCCGTTCCACGAGCATCCCGACGTCGAGCGGGTGGGCGTGCAGCGCGGCGATGTGGCGGAGCATCTCGTGTGCGCGGACACCGGACCAGGCCCCGCCGCTCTGCAGCATCACGCCGATCCGGGGGAGCACCTGCCGGCGGTCGCGCACCGGGTCGAGCCCGAGGACGCGGACCCGGCCCTCGTGCGGGCGGCGGTAGCCCTCGCAGGTCTCGAGCACGGTGGTCTTGCCGGCACCGTTGGGGCCGAGGACGGCGGTGATGGTGCCCGCGTCGATGGTGATGGACAGGCCGTCGACGGCCGTGGTGGCGCCGTAGCGCATCACGAGGTCGTCGACCTCTACGACGGGTTGGGACACGTGCTGAGTCTAGGTACGGTCTGCGGCGTACCCCGACCCGGTCCGGGCGCCCCGCAACCCCCGCCTCCTGGTCTGTGCGCCCCGTAACACCCGGTTACGTGGCGACTGGGTGGTTCCCAAGGCTTCTACGCCTTGGAGAGGCCCCATAACACCCGGTTACATGGCGCGTGGGGAGCCAGGTTAGGGGAGCCTTCGTTGAACGAGGTGGGGGTAATAAGGAAACATAGGCGTTGTGAAAAACGCTGGCGCTCCCCACCTCGGCGCGCCGCTCGTCGAGCACGGCACGGCGGGCGCCGTGACCGACGATGCTCCCACGCGTGAGCGCGTGGCGCACACGATCCTGCAGAACGGCCCGTCGACCGTCGCCAGCCTGGCCGAGAGGCTCGACCTGACGCCCGCGGCGATCCGGCGCCACCTCGACCAGCTGGTCGAGG
>JBOHDD010000161.1:0-4743 GCA_050699155.1 Nocardioidaceae bacterium | reverse complement strand
CTTCGCCATGTGCTCAGTTCTCCTTGAACGGGAAGCCGAGGTGCTTGAGGAGCGAACGCCCCTCCTCGTCGTTCGTCGCCGTGGTGACGACGGTGATGTCCATGCCACGCGAGCGGTCGATCCGGTCAGGGTTGACCTCGTGGAACATGACCTGCTCGGTCAGACCGAAGGTGTAGTTCCCGCGGCCATCGAACTGCTTCGGGGAAAGCCCGCGGAAGTCACGGATTCGTGGCAGAGCCAGCGTGAGCAGCCGGTCGAGGAACTCCCACATCCGGTGGTCGCGCAGCGTGACGTGAGCACCGATCGGCATGCCCTCGCGCAGCTTGAACTGTGCGATGGACTTGCGTGCCCGTGTCACCGAGGGCTTCTGCCCGGTGATCACCGTCAGGTCGCGCACCGCGCCCTCGATCAGCTTCGAGTCACGGGCGGCGTCGCCGACGCCCATGTTGACCACGATCTTGGTCAGGCCGGGGACCTGCATCACGTTGCCGGAGCCGAACTCCTCGCGCAGCGCGGGCAGGACCTCCTCCCTGTACTGCGACTTCTTGCGCGGCACGGAGCGACCGGTCTGGTGCCCGATGTCTGTGGGCACTGCAGTCTCTGTGGAGCCTTGGGTTTCCGTGGTCATGGGATCAGATCTCCTCACCGGTGCGCTTGGCGATCCGGACACTGCGGTGAGCGGTGTACGTCGAACCGTCCGGACGGCGTTTGGTGACCTCGTCACGACGGAACCCGATGCGTGACGGGACCTTCTTGCCGTCCACCTCGACGAGCAGCATCACGTTGGACGCGTCTACCGCGGCCTCCTGGGTGACGATCCCGCCTGAGGTGCCACCGCGACCGCCCTGCTGGACGACCTTGGTGTGCCGCTTGATGCGGTTGACGCCCTCGACGATCACCCGGTTGCGCTCGGGCTGCACCGCGATCACCTTGCCCTCGGCGCCCCGGTCCTTGCCGGCGATCACGCGCACGCGATCGCCCTTCCTGATGTTCATGTCGGCAGTCATCACAACACCTCCGGAGCCAGCGAGATGATCTTCATGAACTTCCTCTCGCGCAGCTCGCGACCGACAGGGCCGAAGATTCGGGTGCCGCGAGGCTCACCGTCCTGCCGGAGGAGCACCGCGGCGTTCTCGTCGAAGCGGATGTAGGAGCCGTCCGGGCGGCGACGCTCCTTCACGGTCCGTACGACCACGGCCTTGACGACGTCACCCTTCTTGACGTTGCCACCGGGGATCGCGTCCTTCACGGTGGCAACCACGACGTCGCCGATGCCGGCGTAGCGCCGACCGGAGCCGCCGAGGACACGGATGCACAAGATCTCCTTGGCACCCGTGTTGTCGGCGACCTTGAGTCGCGACTCCTGCTGGATCATCGGTCTCTCCTGGTTGTCGCGTCGGTTCTCGACCCTCCCCGCGGGGAGTCACCGAGCCTGACGGAACGGATACTGGGTCCTACTTGGCCTTCTCGAGCACTTCGACGATCCGCCAGCGCTTGGTGGCCGACTGCGGACGCGTCTCCATGATCAGGACGCGGTCACCTACGCCGCACTGGTTCTGCTCGTCATGTGCCTTCAGGCGCTGGGTGCGACGCAGGACCTTGCCGTACAGCGCGTGCGTGACACGGTCCTCGACGGCGACCACGACGGTCTTGTCCATCTTGTCGCTGACGACGAGACCCTCGCGGGTCTTGCGCCGGCTGCGCTCCTGCGTGCTGCTCAACTTGTCATCCTTCTCATTCAGCACCGCCTGTTCGCTCATGCAGCTCCCTCGCTGGCCTTCTCGGCGGAGTCGTCGTCGATCGGTTCGGTGATGCCGAGCTCACGCTCGCGCAGGACCGTGTAGATCCGGGCGATGTCACGACGGACGGTCCGCAGCCGCCCGTGGCTCTCCAGCTGACCGGTAGCCGCCTGGAAGCGGAGGTTGAACAGCTCCTCCTTGGCCTCGGCCAGCTTGGTCGCGAGCTCGGACTGGCTCAGGTTGCGCAGCTCGGTCGCGGTGGTGATCGCACTCATCAGAACACCTCATCCATCCGCCGGACGTAGCGGCACTTCATCGGCAGCTTGTGCATCGCACGACGCAGGGCCTCACGGGCGACCGGCTCCGGGACACCGGACAGCTCGAACATCACGCGGCCCGGCTTGACGTTGGCGACCCACCACTCCGGCGAGCCCTTCCCCGAGCCCATGCGGGTCTCGGCCGGCTTCTTGGTCAGTGGACGGTCGGGGTAGATGTTGATCCACACCTTCCCGCCTCGCTTGATGTGCCGGGTCATCGCGATGCGGGCGGACTCGATCTGCCGGTTGGTGACGTAGTGCGCCTCCACCGCCTGGATGCCGTAGTCGCCGAACGCCAGCTTGGTGCCGCCCTTGGCCACACCGGTCCGCTTGGGATGGTGCTGCTTACGGTGCTTGACCCGCTTGGGCATCAGCATCTGTCTCAGGCCTCCTGACCGGTCGTGGGAGCAGCCGCCTGCGCGGTCGTGTCTCCACCGGCCTGGCGCGGCTCCTGCGGCGACCCCTGGCCACCGGTGCCGGACTCGGCAGAGGACCGCGAGGGGCGGTCGGGGCGGCGTCGACCTGTCGGCCGTCCGCGACCACCGGCGGCGGCCCTCGCCGCTGCCTGTGCCTCGCGCTCGGCGCGTGAGCCTGCCACCTCGCCGTTGTAGATCCACACCTTGACGCCGATCCGGCCGAACGTCGTGCGCGCCTCGTAGAAGCCGTAGTCGATGTCGGCCCGCAGCGTGTGCAGGGGGACTCTCCCCTCGCGGTAGAACTCCGTGCGCGACATCTCGGCGCCGTTCAGGCGACCCGAGACCTGCACGCGGATCCCCTTCGCACCCGAGCGCATGGCGGTCTGCAACGCCTTGCGCATCGCCCGCCGGAACGCCACCCGGCCGGCCAGCTGGTCGGCGACGCCCTGGGCGACGAGCTGCGCGTCGGTCTCGGAGTTCTTGACCTCGAGGATGTTGAGCTGCACCTGCTTGCCGGTGAGCTTCTCCAGGTCGCCCCGGATGCGGTCGGCCTCGGCGCCCCGACGGCCGATGACGATCCCCGGACGTGCGGTGTGGATGTCCACGCGCACTCGGTCACGGGTGCGCTCGATCTCGACACGGGAGATGCCGGCCCGGTCCATGCCCTTGCTGAGCAGCTTGCGGATCTGGACGTCCTCACCGACATAGTCCTTGTAGAGCTTGTCGGCGTACCAACGGCTCTTGTGGTCGGTGGAGATACCCAGGCGGAAGCCGTTCGGGTTGATCTTCTGACCCATCAGCGCTTCTCCTTCTTCCCGGCGCGACCGTCGCCGTCCTCCGGCTTCGGCTGCACCACCACGGTGATGTGACTGGTCCGCTTGTTGATGCGTGCGGCCCGGCCCTGGGCACGCGGCCGCCAGCGCTTCATCGTCGGACCCTCGTCGACCATCACCTTCGACACGACCAGCGTGCCGCGCTCGAGGGACTCGGCCTCGGCGTTGGCCAACGCACTGTCCAGCAGCTTGTAGACGGGCTCGCTCGCCGACTGCGGCGCAAATCGCAACAGCGCCAGGGCCTCGTCGACCTCCAGCCCACGCACCATGTCGACGACGCGACGCGCCTTCATCGGCGTCACGCGGACGAAGCGCGCAACGGCGAAGGCGCCTGGCTCGTCCCCGAGCAGGCTCTCGCGCCGTGCGCTCACGCGCTTACGCTCCATAACGCTCATCTCTTCGCACTCTCTCGTCGATGACTATCGGTTGCCCTGCACAGTCGGCTGCGGCCGTCAGCGGCGGCGGCTCTTGCGGTCGTCCTTCTCATGACCCCGGAAGGTTCGCGTGGGGGCGAACTCCCCCAGCTTGTGACCGACCATGGCGTCCTGCACGAACACCGGAACGTGTTTGCGGCCGTCGTGCACGGCGATCGTGTGGCCGATCATGGCCGGCACGATCATCGAGCGCCGCGACCACGTCTTGATGACGTTCTTGGTGCCCTTGTCGTTCTGCTCGTCGACCTTCTTCATCAGATGGTCGTCGACGAACGGGCCCTTCTTCAGGCTGCGTGGCATTCCCTATGGCCCCTTACTTACGCTTGCCGGTCTTGCGGCGACGGACGATCAGCTGGTCGCTGGCCTTGCGCTTGCGCGTACGGCCCTCGGGCCTGCCCCATGGAGACACCGGGTGGCGACCACCGGAGCTCTTGCCCTCACCTCCACCGTGTGGGTGGTCGACGGGGTTCATCACCACGCCGCGCACGGTCGGGCGCTTGCCCTTCCAGCGCATCCGGCCCGCCTTGCCCCAGCTGATGTTGGTCTGCTCGGCGTTGCCGACCTCGCCGACCGTGGCGCGGCAGCGGACGTCGACGTACCGCATCTCGCCGGAGGGCAGGCGCAGCTGCGCACGGTTGCCCTCACGGGCAACGAGCTGTGCGCTGTTGCCGGCCGACCGCGCCATCTTCGCTCCACCACCAGGCCGCATCTCCACGGCGTGCACCGTGGTGCCGACCGGGATGTTGCGCAGCGGAAGGTTGTTGCCCGGCTTGATGTCGGCCCGGATGCCGGCCTCGACGGACATCCCCTGACGCAGGTCTCGCGGGGCGAGGATGTAGCGCTTCTCGCCGTCGGCATAGTGCAGCAGCGCGATCCGGGCGGTGCGGTTGGGGTCGTACTCGATGTGCGCGACCTTCGCCGGTACGCCGTCCTTGTCGACCCGCTTGAAGTCGATCAGCCGGTACTGGCGCTTGTGCCCGCCGCCCTGGTGCCGGGTGGTGATC
>JBOHDD010000160.1:0-2279 GCA_050699155.1 Nocardioidaceae bacterium | reverse complement strand
CGGCAAGGAAAGACTCGCCGGGTTCAAGCGACCTCGTTCGGTGGACTTCGTGGACACACTGCCCCGCAACCCCTCCGGCAAACTGCTCAAGCGCGTACTCCGCGACCCCTACTGGGCCGACCACGGCGGCCGCACGATCGGCTGACCCCGACGATGCATGTCCTCAGCGCGGGGATACCAGGCCGGCGGCGAGGTCGCGAGCGGTCTCGGACACCATCGGCGCCAGCCGCCGCACGGCGGTTCGGGTGAGCCTGCTCGCCGGGCCGGACACCGAGATCGCCGTCGACGACTCACCGGGCACGACGACCGCGACGCACCGCACACCCCGCTCCTGCTCCTCGTCGTCCATGGCGTAACCGGCGCTGCGGACATGCGTCAGCTCGTCGGCGAGAGCCTCCGGGTCGGTGATCGTACGACGAGTACGCGCCTGCATTCCCGTCGATGTGACGATATCGCGCACCGTTGCGGGTGGCAGATGAGCGAGCAGAGCCTTGCCGACTCCGGTGCAGTGCAGCGACACGCGACTGCCCACCTCCGTGAACATACGGACGTTGTGGCGGCTCGAGGTGGCCTGCGCCAGATAGACAACCTGCCGACGCTCGAGCACAGCGAGGTTGGCGGTCTCGCCCGACCGCTCGGCAAGGTCGGCAAGGTGGGGCTGCGCCCACGTCTCGAGAGTGCGCGCCGCACTGGCACCCAGACCGATCATCTGCGGTCCGAGCGCATAACGACGGGAAGCCAGCTGCACCACGTGCCCCGTGGCGACGAGGCTTCGCAGGATGCGGTGGATCGTCGGCACGGGCAGCCCCGACGATGCGGCCAGGACAGTCAGCCCCGCTCCGCCGTCCGCGCGCGCGACCAGCTGCAGCAGCTCGAACGCCCGGTCCACCGACTGCACCCCGCGCCGGCCTGCGGAGGTCACCGCCATCCCCGCACCCCCAGGAAGACGATGACCATCACAGCCATCCCGGCACGACGAGGACCAGCCAGGTCACCGGGGGTGCGACGGCGACCATCGTGAAGCCCCACCGCATCAGACGCCTGAACACGAAGTCGCGGTCCTCCTCCGCGGAGTTGGCCACCACCAGTGACCCGCTGGTCGAGAACGGGCTGGAGTCCACGACCGAGGACGAGATCGCCAGTGCGGTGACCAGCCCGATGGCGCCGATCTCGCCGTCCTGCAGGAACGGCACCGCCAGTGGGATCAGCGCTCCGAGGATGCCGGTCGTGGAGGCGAAAGCCGACACGACGCCGCCGATGTAGAGGATCAGTACGGCGGCGAACATGGCGGCACCGATGCTGGCCACCTGGTCGCCGAGGTACTCGACGGTGCCGATCTCCTCCAGCAGGCTGACATACGTCACGATGCCGCAGACGAGCAGGACGGTGGGCCACGCTATGTGGTTCACGGCACCCTTGGTGCCCTCTCGGTCGACGAAATAGAGGCACGAGGCGACGGCGAATGCGGTGAAGCCGGGGTCGAGCTCGAGGAACAGCGCGCCGAACGCGACCAGCATGATGCCGACGAGGGTGAGGATCTGCGGCAGGTTCAGAGCAGCCGCGGCGTCTCCGGTGCCGGGTCCGGACGACTCGGGCCGGCTCACCGTGGTGACGCCGGTCTGCGCGCCGGCGTTGGTGCCCGGCCGAGTGCCCGTGCCGGTCGACCCGATGCCTCCCTGCCCGGCTCTCTCGCCCCAGCCGCCGACCGGCTCTTCCGACGCGTCCCCATCAGTGTCTCGTCGCCCGACCAGCCCGCGCCCGCCGAACAACGCGAAGGTGATGAGGCCGAGGACCACGTTGAACACGAACGACGCCAGGAACAGGAACAGCGGGCTGCCCTCGAGACCACGGCTCTGCACGACGCCGTTCGTGATGCTGCCGAAGATGCTGATCGGAGAGAAGCCGCCCGCGGTCGCGCCGTTGATCACCATCAGACCCATCAGCAGCGGATGAATGCCGTACCGCTTTGCGAAGCTCAGCCCGATCGGCGCGATGATGGCCACGGCCGCGGGGACCACTGCGCCGACAGCCGTCAGCAGCCCGGTGATGAAGAAGAAGATCCATGGGATGAAGGCGATACGTCCGCCGACAGACTGCACAGCGGCCCGCACGAGCCAGTCGATCGTACCGTTGGCCTTCGCGATGGCGAACAGGAACGTGACCCCGGCGAGGATGATGAACAGGTCGCCGGGGAACCCCGCGGCCACGTCGTCGGCCTCCATCCCGACGACGAAGACACCGACGATGAACGCGGCGGTGATGGCCAGCGCCCCCATGTG
>JBOHDD010000159.1:0-2975 GCA_050699155.1 Nocardioidaceae bacterium | reverse complement strand
ACCGGATGCCGACCGTGCGCGCCGCCTCCACCTCTGCGGCGAACACGTCACCACCCGCACGGGGGAACACGTAGTGGTGGTCGCTGCTGGTGGTGCATCCCGAGCGGGCGAGCCCGGCGAGCGCGCCACGGGCGGCCACGTCGACGGCTCGCTCGTCGATGCCCGCCCAGACCGGGTAAAGGCCGGTCAGCCAGTCGAACAGCGTCGCGTCCACGGCCAACCCACGGGTCGCCCATTGGTACAGGTGGTGGTGGGTGTTGACCAGCCCAGGGGTCAGCAGGCAGCCCGAGCCGTCCACGACACGGTCGGCGCCCTCGCGTACGTCGGAGGGGGCCGCGCCCGCGGCAACCACCTCGATGGCCTCGCCCTCGACCAGCACGTGCCCGGTGGTGTGCTCGGTGCGGTCGGCGTCCATGGTCACGACGTACGCGCCGTCGACGAGTGTCCGGGTCATGGCCTGCTCCCACCCGTCGAACCGGCCATCCGGTCGGCGGCCAGTCGCACCGCGTCCAGGATCTTCTCGTAGCCGGTGCAGCGGCAGAGGTTGCCCGCCAGCGCCTCCCGGATCTCCGGGTCCGACGGATGCGGCTGCTGCTGGAGCAGGTCGTGCGCCTGCACGACCAGCCCCGGGGTGCAGAACCCGCACTGCACCGCACCGGCGTCGACGAACGCCTGCTGCAACGGGTGCAGGCCCTCCTCGTCGGTCAGGCCCTCGACCGTGGCGACCTCGCGACCATGGGCCTGCCCCGCCGCGACCAGGCAGGCACACACCGGGCTGCCGTCGAGGTACACCGTGCACGACCCGCACTCACCCTGCTCGCAGGCGTTCTTGGACCCGGGGAGGCCCATCCGCTCGCGCAGGGCGTACAGCAGGCTCTCGCCCTCCCAGACGTCGTCGACCTCGTGCCGCTCGCCGTTGACCGTGGTGATCACGCGCATCCCGATCAAGCCTCCGTCTTAGTCGCGTTCCGGTAGTCGTTCCAGGCCCACATGGCGGCGCGGCGGGCCATCACCGCCAGCGCGTGCAGCCGGTACGCCGCCGTGCCGCGAACGTCGCCGATCGGCGCGGCGGCGGCCTTGACCCGCTCACCGAACTCGCGCGCCAGGCTCTCGGGCAGGACGCCACGCGACTCCCACAACCCGGACTCCTCCAGCGCCTCGGCCAGCATCTGCCCCGCCATCGCCGCACGACGTGGCGTGGGAGCGGCCGAGCCGATCCCGGTGCCGACGCTCTTCGTCTCCGGATGCAGAGCCAGGCCGAAGGCCACGACGGCGATCACCATCGCGTTACGCGTGCCGATCTTGCAGAACTGCTGCGGGCCGCCCGCGGGGTCGACCCAGATGGCCCGGATCAGCTCGTCGGGCTCGAGGGCGTTGCGCTTCACCCCCGTGTAGAACTCCTCGATCGGGATCTGCCGCGAGCCCCGCACCGACGCGACCTCCACCGCGCAGTCACCGGCGAGCAGCGGAGGGTGTGAGTCGCCGGCCGGCGAGGCGGCACCGAGGTTGCCGCCCACGGTGCCCCGGTTGCGGATCTGCGGCGAACCCACGGTCCGGGATGCCATCGCAAGTCCCGGCAGCCGGTCGCCGAGCTCGTCGATCACCCGGGTGTAGGTGACACCGGCGCCCAGGCGGACCCGTCCGTCGACCAGGTCCCACTCCGCCAGCTCCGCGACACGGGTCAGGTCGAGCAGGGCCGGTGGCCGGTGCCGGTCGAAGTTGAGCTCGACCATCACGTCGGTCCCGCCGCTGATCGGCACGGCGCCGGGCGTCTCGGCCTTGACCGCCAGCGCCTCGCTCCATGTGCCGGGCGAGAGGAAGTCCATCGGCTCTCCTGGGTGCGTGATGGCGACGGCGAGCGTGTCACGCCGCGCCCGTCGCGTGGCTACCAGTAGTAGATCGAACAAACGGGTACGGCGACAGAGACCGCTGCCACGAAGATATTGTGTCCCACACCACCCCTGGTTGTACTTTCCTCCAATGCGCCTTCGTGACCTGCTCGACGTCGGGCACCTCGGCCTCCGGCTGCTGCACGGCTCCGCCGAGTCGCTCGAGCGACCGGTGCGAGGGGTCTACACGACGGACCTGCCCGACCCGGGGCGCTACCTGTCCGGCGGTGAGCTGGTGTTCAGCGGGCTGATGTGGCGCGACGGCCCGGCCGACAGCAGACGGTTCGTCGCCGCGGTCGCGGGCGCCGGTGCGTGCGCGCTCGCGGCCGGTGACGCGCTCCTGCACGGCATCCCCGACGACCTCGTGGAGGCGTGCCGAGAGCACGACCTCGTCCTGCTCGGCGTACCGGAGGACGTGTCGTTCGGCACCGTCACGGAGTACGTGCTGGGGCAGGAGGCCGCGCAACGGGGAGCCCGGCTCGAGGCGCGGCTGGGTCGCCAGCGACAGCTGCTGTCCGGGCTGGCGGAGGGACGCCGGCTGGACGAGCTCACCGACCAGGTCTCACGGGAGAACGGGTTGCCGTGCCGGGTGCTGACACCGACGGGACGCCACGTGGTGACCGGGCCGGCGCCGCTGCCCGAGACCGACCTGGACCGGGTCACCCGCTGCTTCCTGGCGGCCGACCGGCTGCCGGGCGTGTCCGAGGAGCCGGGCGGGACGGCGTACTCGGTGTTCCCGGTCGGTCCCGCCCTCGGTCAGCGGATGACGTCCTGGCTGGTGGTGGTCGAGGGCGCCTGGACCACCTGGGAGACCGATGTCCTGGATGCCGTCGGCGAGCTCGCCACCGTCGCCGCCCTCGAGCGTGCGCGTCAGGACGAGGGCCTGCGGGTCAGCCGGCACATCGCCGATGGCGCGGTCGCCTGGGTCGCCGACGGTGCCGGTGGGCAGCCGGAGGCGATGGCCAGGTTGCGGCAGGCGGGCCTGGACCCGGGTGCGCCGCTCGCGGTGGTCGTGGCGGCGTTCGCCGGTCGGGCGGACCTGACCGAGGCGGTCCGGTCGGTGCTCGACGACGCGGCCTCGCACCT
>JBOHDD010000158.1:0-4685 GCA_050699155.1 Nocardioidaceae bacterium | reverse complement strand
GCGCGGGCGAGAGACTCTTGCTGGTGCCGGTCGCGTGGAACGTCCGCTCCGGGCCCAGCGCGGCGAGCGGGGGCGGCGGTGTGGGCAGCAGGAAGCCGTACACGTCGTCCTCGATCAGGGTGAGGTCGCGGCGGCGCGCGACCTCGTACAGCGCGACGCCGGCGGCGACCCCGGCGTTCAGGGACTCCGTCCGGTGCGTGATCGGGATGCTGAGCAACGTGTCGCAGGTCTCGCGGACCAGCCGGGAGAGGCCCTTGCCCTCGGCGCCGACGACCAGCACGAGCCCCTCGTCGGCCCGGTCGAAGTCCGCCACCGACTCGGCACCGTCGGCCGCCAGCCCGGCGACCACCAGCCCGGCGCCGGCGTACGTCTTGAGCTGGCGGCTCAGGTTGACCGCACGCGCCACCGGCACCCGCGCGGCCGCGCCCGCCGAGGACTTCCACGCACCGGCGGTCATCCCCGCTGCCCGGCGTTCGGGGACCACCACCCCGTGGGCGCCGAAGGCGGCGGCCGACCGCACGATCGCGCCCAGGTTCCGCGGATCGGTCACGCCGTCGAGCGCGACGATCAGTGCCGGCGCCCCGGAGTCCCGTGCGAGGTCGACCAGCTCGTCGGGATGGGCGTAGTCATACGGCGGGACCTGCAGCGCGAGTCCTTGGTGCACCGCTCCCCCAGTGAGCCGGTCCAGCTCGGGCCTGGGCACCTCGAGCATCGACAGGCCCCGCTCGGCCGCGACCCGCAGCGCCTCCCGCAGCCGGTCGTCGCGCTCGGTCCCCTCGGCGAGGTACATCGTGGTCACCGGTACGTCGCTGCGCAGCGCCTCCACGACGGAGTTCCGGCCGGCGACCCACTCGGACCCTGACGCCGCGCGCTTCGACGTCGCCGGGCGGCGCTTGCCCGCCTGGCGAGCCGCGGCCTTGGATCGTTTGTTGGCGACGTGACCGACGCGGTCCTTGGCCTTGGGGGTCGGCCCCTTGCCTTCCAGACCACGCCGCACCCGGCCACCGGACCCCGCCGTCGGGTTGCCCTTACCGCTCTTCCGCATCGCGCCACGACGCTTGCTGTTGCCTGCCATCGTTCGCTCAGCCCTCCACGGTCCAGCGCGGGCCGGCAGGCGTGTCCTCGACCTCGACCCCGGCCGCCCGCAGCTGGGCGCGCACGGCGTCCGCGGTGGCGAAGTCCAAGCTGTCGCGGGCCTCCTGACGCTGTTGCAGCAGGGTTCGCACGAGTACGTCGAGTGCATCGTGCAGCCGGCCCGAGTGGGCATCCCCGCCGGTGTCGACCCACGGCGACGCCAACGGGTCGACACCGAGCACACCGAGCATCGTCCGCACGGATGCGAGGTTTCCACGCAGCCCAGCCATGGTGCGGTCCGAGCCGCCGGCCACCTGCTCGAGCAGCTTGTTGCCTTCGTGCACGACGTCGTGGACCGCGGCCACCGCGGCCGGCGTGCTCAGGTCGTCGTCCATCGCGTCGATGAACTCCGCACACAGCTGCGCTCCGCCGAGCTCGACACCACCAGTGGCCTCGGTCGCGCGGTCGACGTACCCCTCGATCCGGCGGAACGACGCCGCCACCTCGTGCAGCGCCTCGAACGAGAACTCGACGTGGGAGCGGTAGTGCATCGCGACCAGGTAGAAGCGCAGCTCGATCGGTCGCACGTGCTCGAGCACCGACGGGACGAGCAGTGAGTTGCCCAGCGACTTGCTCATCTTCTCGCCCGACATGGTGATCCACGCGTTGTGCATCCAGTACCGCGCGAACGGCCGCCCGGCCGCGCGCGCCTGCGCGATCTCGTTCTCATGGTGGGGGAACTGCAGGTCGATCCCACCGCCGTGGATGTCGAACTCCTCGCCGAGGTACTTGCCCGCCATCGCCGAGCACTCCAGGTGCCACCCGGGCCGTCCGCTGCCCCAGGGCGTCGGCCAGGCGGCGGTCTCCGGCTCGTCGGCCTTGCGTCCCTTCCAGAGGGCGAAGTCACGCGGGTCGCGCTTGCCGCGGGGGTCGGCGTCGGCGGCCTCGTGCATCTCGTCGACACGCTGGCCGGAGAGCTCGCCGTACGACGGCCACGACCGCACGTCGAAGTACACGTCACCGGAGCCGTCGGTGGCGACATAGGCGTGACCTGCGTCGACCAGGGCCTGCACCAGCGCCAGCATCTCGGGGACGTGCCCGGTTGCCCGCGGCTCGTAGGTCGGCGGCAGGCAGCCGAGGATGTCGTAGGCCCACGTGACCTGGCGTTCGTAGAGGTAGGCGTGTGCCCACCAGGGACGCTGCTGCTCGGCGGACTTGACCAGGATCTTGTCGTCGATGTCGGTGACGTTGCGGATGTAGGTGACGTCGTAGCCACTGTGCTCGAGCCATCGACGGAGCACGTCGAAGTTGACGCCGGAGCGGATGTGGCCGATGTGCGGCTCCGACTGCACCGTCAGACCGCACACGTAGACGCCGGCCCTGCCCTCGTGCATGGGGACAAAGTCACGGGTCTTGCGCGCGGCGGTGTCGTGCAGCCTCAGAGTCACCGGCACAGGGTATCGACCGGACCACTGCCGCCATGCGTTCGGCTGCCCCACGGCGTCCGGTGCGGTTATGGTCGTGGGGTGCGCAGGCAGACACTGGCAGTGACGGCCGCGGCCTCCCTCGCAGCCGCCGCCCTCACATCCGCGGGTACCACGGCCGACGCCGCCCAGAGTCAGCAGCAGAGGGTTCGCCACATCGCGTACCACCAGTGGTCCGGCACGACCGCGCTGCGGCGCGGCACGAAGCGGGGCGTCGTGGTCGACCGGCGGGGGGTGCGCATCGGCAACCCGGTGGGGCGGCGCGGCTACAACGACCCGCACGGCGGCGGCGGACGGATCCGCTACGCCTTCGGGCGCTGGACGTCGCCGTGGGTGCGGCCCGGTTTCGGCCTCACCGAGGCGATCGCGTCCTGGGACGCCAGCACGCCACGCGGCACCTGGGTCGCGGTCGAGATGCGCGGCCGCACACCGTCGGGCCGGTTGTCGAGCTGGGACTCTCTGGGGCGATGGGCCTCGCACGAGAGGCGGTTCCACCGGACCACGCTCGGCGGACAGGGTGACGACGTGGCCAGGGTCGCGGTGGACACGCTGCAGACTCGTAAACGCTTCCGGCTGTCGCGCTGGCAGCTGCGTGTGACCCTCTACCGGCGTGCGGGCACATCGGCCACCCCGCGGCTGCACACCGTCGGCGCCATGGCCTCCCGGGTTCCGGAGAACGTCAACCCGCCGACGACGCGGCCGGGTGTCGCCCGCGGGCGTGGTGTCGCCGTACCGCGGAGGTCGCAGATGATCCACCGCGGCCACTACCCACGCTGGGGTGGCGGCGGCCAGGCCTGGTGCAGCCCCACGTCGACGACGATGCTGCTCAGCCGTTGGCGGCGCGGGCCGCGCCCACGGGCGTACTCCTGGGTTCCGGACGGCCACCGCAACCCCGCCGTCGACTTCGCCGCCCGCTCGGTGTTCGACTACGGGTACGACGGCGCCGGGAACTGGGCCTTCAACACCGCCTATGCGAACCGGTACGGGACGAAGTCGTTCGTGACGCGGCTGCGCTCGCTGCGCGAGGCCGAGCGCTTCATCCGCGCAGGGATCCCGCTGGTGGCGTCCATCTCGTTCGGCTCCGGGGAGCTCGACGGTTCTCCCATCTCGGGCACCAACGGGCATCTGCTGGTGATCCGTGGCTTCACCGGCGGTGGCCGGGTGGTGGTGAACGACCCAGCCGCGCGACGCAACACGCGCGTCCGCCGTGTCTACCGGCGCGACCAGTTCGCCGACGCCTGGATCGGCGGCTCAGGCGGCGTGGTTTACGTGATCCGTCCCGCGGGCAGGAGTCTGCCGCGACGTAAGGCGGAGGCCAACTGGTGAACGGACCTGAGCGCCTGCACGACGACCTCGTCCCCGGGCCGGAGGCCGCGCTGCTGGTCGACTCCCTCTCCAAGACCGAGGCGGACACGCTGCACGCACTCCTGGTGCGCGCTCGTGAGTCCGAGTCGGCCGACGTGCACGGTTCGGTGGACGCGATCCTTGGTTCGCTACCCTCGGTTCTCCGGTCACGGGTCGGTAAGGCATTGCGCGGGGGCGACCGTTGAGTGTCGCCGCGACCGCCGAGGTGACCCGGCTCGCGCGCGTGCTGCGTTGCGAGCCCGCCGAGATCGACTTCCTCTGCCGGTTCGCCCCGACCGAGCTGCGGTCGCTGCGACTGGCCGTCTGCGACCGGACGTACGCCGACCACAAGGCGACGTACTCCCGGATCGGAGCCGCCAGCCGGCTGCTGCCGATGAAGGTGACCGCACCGCTCGCCCAGCGGATGATGCCACCGCGGGTATCGGCCGGAGTGGTGTCGTCACTGCCGCCGGAGCAGGCAGCGGCGATGGCCGCGCGGATGTCCACCGAGTACATCGCCGACGTCGCGACCCACCTGTCACCCGCAGCGGTGTCTCCGGTCCTCTCACGGATGCCGGCCGAGGTGGTGCTGCGGGTCGCCCAAGAGCTGCACAGCCGCGGTGACTACGACACGATGGCCGAGATCGTCTCCTCGCTGACCGACGACCAGGTCGAGGCCGTGCTGGCCTCCGTGGCAGACCCTCCGATGATGGTCGAGGTCGCGCTGCGGATCACCGACCCCGAGGCCGTGCAGCGGCTCACCGAAGTACTCACCGAGTCGCA
>JBOHDD010000157.1:0-2294 GCA_050699155.1 Nocardioidaceae bacterium | reverse complement strand
TGTCCTACGTCGGGCACCTGGTCTTCCCCGAGTTCACCCAGTTCACCAGCGTCGACTCGGCGGCCACCGACGTGATGCGGCACGCGGGAGGTGCCTTCCTGGCCTCGTTCTTCACGGCCGCCTACGTCGCCGGGTGTTTCGCCTCGGCCATGGCCTCCCAGGCCAGCGTGTCGCGGATCCTCTACGCGATGGGTCGCGACCGGGTTCTGCCACGCAGGCTCCTCGGACGCCTGCACGAACGCTTCCACACCCCGGCCAACGCCACCCTGCTGGTCGGCGCAGTCTCGTTCGTGGCGCTGGTCATCAGCCTCGAACTGGCCGCGGCGATCATCAGCTTCGGTGCCCTGGCCGCCTTCTCGATGGTCAACCTGTCGGTGATCAAGCACTACCTGGTCGACACGGGACAGCGCGGAGGTCAGGCCATGCTGCGGTACGGCGTCGTTCCGGCGATCGGCGTCGCACTCACCCTGTGGCTCTGGACCAGCCTCTCTCCGACGACCTTCAAGGTAGGTCTGTCCTGGCTGGCGATCGGGGTCGTCTACCTGGCGTACCTGACCAGAGGGTTCCGCCGGCGTCCACCGGTGCTCGACCTGTCCGACGCCGACATCGAGCCGGACGTGACAGCACCAGCAGAGCCAACCAGGACCAAGTCGTGACCGCCGGCGACGGATGGCCCAACCGTGCACCCGAGCCGGCAGGTTCGGTCACCGTGGCGGTGTGTCAGATGGCCCCCAGGATCGGCGACCTGGCCGGCAACAGGACCCGCATCCTCGACGAGGTACGTGCGGCCGCCGGCGCCGGTGCCGACGTCGTCCTTCTTCCCGAGCTCGCCACCAGCGGCTACGAGTTCACCGACCCCGCTGAGGCAGGCGCCCTCGCCGAACCAGCAGACGGACCCACCACCGAGGCCCTGCGAAGGCTGGCCGCCGAGGTCAACGTGACAGCAGTACTCGGACTGCCCGAGCGCGGCCCCGACGGCGACCTCTTCAACACCGCCGTCGTCGTAGACCGAACCGGCCTCCGCGGGACCTACCGCAAGGCTCATCTCTGGGCCCGCGAGTCCGAGTCATTCAGAGCCGGCGGCGAACCCCCACTCGTGATCGACATGGCTTGGGGCCGACTCGGCGTACTCGTCTGCTACGACCTCGAGTTCCCCGAGTGGGTACGACAGGCCGCGGTCGCAGGCGCCGACCTGGTCTGTGCACCCACCAACTGGCCCGACCAAGGGCGGCCCAGTGGGGAGCGCCCGATCGATGTCACCAACGTGCTGGCCGCCGCAGCTACGAACAAGATCTTCATCGCCGCGTGCGACCGCGTCGGCGAAGAGCGCGGGACACGGTGGGTGGGCGGATCCGTCATCGCCGGCCCCGACGGCTACCCCCTCGCGCTGGCAGACCTCACCGACACCGAGCAACGCTTGCTCACCCGCTGCGACCTGGCACAGGCACGCGACAAGACCATCGGCGGGACCAACGACCGGTTCGAGGACCGACGGGTCGACCTCTACACGTAACTGCGCGATCCCGAAGACGCAAGGAACCCACGATGCTCATCCGCAGCGCCACCGAAGCACCAGCATCGCCGGCTCGTCGACAACAGACCCGGCGCCCGCCGTTGCGGGTAGGCCTCGTCCTCGTCCAACATGAATGGCTCGACGACCACGAGGCGCTGCGGGACCAGCTCTCCAGCGGGATCGGCCAAGCTGCGCGCCTCGGGGCTCGCGTCGTATTCCTGCCCGAGCTCACGCTGTCGAAGTACCCAGCGCACGAGCCCGCGTCACCGACCGCCATCGAGCAAGCCGAGGACCTGCTGACGGGCCCGACGTTCCATCTCGCCGCGGAAGCCGCCCGACGCCACCAGGTATGCGTACACGCATCCCTGTTCGAACACGCAGACCGTGGGGACGGCCTCGGATACAACACCGCCGTCATCGTTTCACCGGCCGGTGACCTGCTGGGCCGCACCCGCAAGCTCCACATCCCGGTCACCGCCGGGTACCACGAGGACACCTACTTTCGCGGCGGACCACCAGACGACGCCTATCCGGTGTACCGCTTGGATGACCTCGACGGAGCAGCCGTCGGGTTGCCGACCTGCTGGGACCAGTGGTTCCCCGAAGTCGCCCGCGCATACTCCATCGGTGGCGCAGAGATCCTTGTCTATCCCACGGCGATCGGCTCCGAGCCCGCCTTCCCCGACTTCGACACTCAGCCACTGTGGCAACGCGTGATCGTGGCCAACGGCATTGCCAACGGCACGTTCATGGTGGCACCCAACCGCTGTGGCGACGAGGG
>JBOHDD010000156.1:0-1908 GCA_050699155.1 Nocardioidaceae bacterium | reverse complement strand
GGCTCGAACAGCCCTACCCGTACCAGCGGACCGAGCTGGTCGAGCCGGACTGGACCCGCTTCCCGGGCTGGCACGACGTCACGGTCCAGGAGTGGGAGTCGGCGCAGTGGCAGCGGGCGCACTGCGTCAAGAACACCAGGCAGCTGCGCCAGGTGCTCGGCGACCTCGTCGACGAACGGTTCTTCGCCGACCTCGAACGCGACCAGGCCGAGCGAGCCACGATGTCGATGCTGTTGCCGCCGCAGATGCTCAACACGATGGCCCGGGACACCGAGCCGTCCGGAGCCGGTTCGCTGACCGAGGCGTTCTACGCCGACCCGGTACGCCGCTACATGCTGCCGGTGTTCTCCGACCGGCGGACCGACTGGTCGAGCCACCCGCACGCGACCCGCGACTCGCTGCACGAGCACGACATGTGGGTCGCCGAGGGCCTGACGCACCGCTACCCCACCAAGGTGCTGGCCGAGATCCTGCCGACCTGCCCGCAGTACTGCGGTCACTGCACCCGGATGGACCTCGTCGGCAACTCCACGCCGCAGATCGACAAGCTCAAGTTCGAGCTGAGACCGGCCGACCGGCTCGCCACCCACATCGCGTACCTGCGTGCGAACCCGACGGTGCGTGACGTGGTGGTCTCCGGCGGCGATGTGGCCAACATGCCGTGGAAGCGTCTCGAGGACTACGTCTCCTCGCTGCTCGACATCGACAACATCCGCGACATCAGGCTGGCGACGAAGGCCCTGATGGGTCTGCCGCAGCACTGGCTGCAGGACGACATCCGCGCCGGCATGGAGCGGTTGGCCACCAAGGCGCGCCGGCGCGGTGTGCATATCGCGATCCACACGCACGTCAACCACGCAGCCTCGGTGACACCGCTGGTCGCCCGCGCCACCCAGGCGATGCTGGACACAGGCATCCGTGATGTGCGCAACCAGGGCGTGCTGATGGAGGGCGTGAACGCGGACGGGCACACGCTGCTCGACCTGTGCTTCACCTTGCTCGACGGCGCGGGGATCATGCCGTACTACTTCTACATGTGCGACATGATCCCGTTCAGCGAGCACTGGCGGGTCTCGGTCGCGAAGGCGCAGCACCTGCAGCACCACATCATGGGCTACCTCCCCGGTTTCGCGACGCCGCGGATCGTGTGCGACGTGCCGTTCGTCGGGAAGCGTTGGGTGCACCAGGTCGCGGAGTACGACCGTGAGCGCGGGATCTCGTACTGGACGAAGAACTACCGCACCTCGATCGAGAGCACCGACCCCGACGCACTCGAGCGGCTGTACGAGTACTACGACCCGATCCACACGCTGCCAAACACCGGTCGGGAGTGGTGGGCCAGGCATGCCGCGGAGCAGGCCGTCAACGTGCACGCGGCCGCCGAGCGCCAGGCCGCCGCGTCCCGGTCCGCGGCCGAGGACCAGAAGCTGCTCACCATCCGCTGACCCACGCGGGTCAGCCGACGGTCGGACGGTTCTCGTACGGCGTCGACAGCACGATGGTCGTCGTGGTGGAGACGTTGGCGGCTCCGCGGATGCGGGCCAGCAGGTCCTCCAGGTGCCCGGGCGTGGGCACCCGCACCTTCAGGATGTAGGACTCGTTGCCCGCGACCGACCAGCAGGACTCGATCTCGGTGACGTCGGCGAGCCGTTCCGGGGAGTCGTCGGGCTGGCCGGGGTCCATCGGCCGGATCGAGATGAAAGCCGTCAAGGGCAGGTCGAGCTGGTCGAAGTCGACCTGGGCGACGTATCCCCGGATCACCCCGCGCTGCTCGAGCCGCTTCACCCGCTGGTGCACGGCGGACGTGGACAGCCCGGTGGCCTTGCCGAGGTCGGTGAACGACATCCGGCCGTCGACGGCGAGCAGCCGCACGATCAGCAGGTCCAGGTCTTCCACGTCGACACCCTA
>JBOHDD010000155.1:0-4613 GCA_050699155.1 Nocardioidaceae bacterium | reverse complement strand
GTACATCGTCGAGGTCTCCCCGGGTGGCGGCAGCGACCGCCCGGAGCTCGACCCGGGGGCTGAGGGCGTGCTGTTCGTGGTCGAGGGAGACCTGTCCCTGACGGTCGCCGGGGAGGGCCACCGGCTCGGACCCGGCGGCTACGCGTTCGTGCCGACGGGCTGTGACTGGCAGCTGCGCAACGGGGGCGGCGACGTGGCGCGCTTCCACTGGATCCGCAAGGCCTATGAGCGGGTGGAGGGCGTCGACGTGCCTGGACCGTTCGTCACCGACGAGACCGACGTCGAGGGCGCGGAGATGCCCGATACCCAAGGCCGGTGGACCACCCAGCGCTTCGTGGACCCTCTCGACGTGCGCCATGACATGCACGTCAACATCGTGAACTTCGAACCCGGGGGTGTGATCCCGTTCCCGGAGACCCATGTCATGGAGCACGGGCTCTACGTGCTGGAGGGTAAGGCGGTCTATCTGCTCAACAACGACTGGGTCGAGGTGCAGGAGGGGGACTTCATGTGGCTGCGGGCGTTCTGCCCGCAGGCCTGCTACGCCGGCGGCCCGGGCCGGTTCCGCTACCTGCTCTACAAGGACGTCAACCGGCACGCCAAGCTGAGCCGCCAGTTCGTCTGAGACGATGTGGGCGTGTCCAACCCTCGCCGTACCGCTGCCGGATCCCAGGAGTCACGCACGCGTCAACGCGTGAACCGGCGCAGCTACGCACTGCTCGCACGACTGCACCGCATGCCCCGCTGGGTCGTCCCGGCCGCCACCGTCCTGCTGGTGCTCGCCGGCCTGTACGCCGGCCCGGTCCTCGGTGGTCTCTGCCTGCTGGTGGTCGCGGTCTTCCTGCTCTGGCTGGCCTACCTCGCCTGGCCGCAGCTCGACCGCGGTGCTCGGCTCGTCCGGCTGCTGATGCTCGGGATCGTGACGGGAGTCGCCGTCACCCGGATACTCGGGGCATGGGGCTGACGTGCTTGTCGCGATCCGCTTCCGCCTGCCCGACACCGAGGCGGCGGACTTCCTCGACCGCGCGCAGACCGCGTTGCGCGCCCTCGCGGCGATGCCCGGGTACGTCGACGGGGGTGTCGGTCGCGCGACAGAGGACCCGACGCTGTGGCTGATGAGCCTGCGGTGGGAGAGTGTCGGCGCGTACCGGCGGGCCCTGGGGGCGTACGACGTCAAGGTCGCCGCGGTACCGCTGTTGTCGACGGCGATCGACGAGCCGACGGCCTTCGAGCTGCTCGCCGACGTCGACCACCGGCGCGACAGCGACCGCGCCGCGGACGACAGCCGGAGTCAGCGATAACCTGGGTGGCTCCCGCACAACCGCCGACACCCAGCCGGATGGAGTGATCCTCGTGCCCAGCCCCAAGCCTTCCGCGGTCGACAGCGTCGTCAGCCTGTGCAAGCGCCGGGGGTTCGTGTACCCGTGCGGCGAGATCTACGGCGGCACCCGCTCGGCATGGGACTACGGTCCGCTCGGTGTGGAGCTCAAGGACAACATCAAGCGGCAGTGGTGGCGCTCGATCGTGCAGAGCCGCGACGACATCGTCGGTCTCGACTCGTCGGTGATCCTGCCCACCAAGGTGTGGGAGGCCTCCGGTCACCTCGACGCGTTCGTGGACCCGCTGGTCGAGTGCCAGAGCTGCCACAAGCGGTTCCGTCCCGACCACCTGCAGGAGGCGTACGCCGGCAAGCGGGACATCGAGGACCCCGACTCCGTCGACCTGGACCTGATCGCCTGTCCCAGCTGTGGCACCAAGCACGCCTGGACCGAGCCGCGGTTGTTCAACGCCCTGCTCAAGACCTACCTCGGTCCGGTCGAGAGCCAGGAGGGGCTGCACTACCTGCGACCGGAGACCGCGCAGGGCATCTTCGTGAACTTCCTCAACGTGATGAACTCCGCCCGCAAGAAGCCACCGTTCGGCATCGGCCAGATCGGCAAGAGCTTCCGCAACGAGATCACGCCCGGCAACTTCATCTTCCGCACGCGCGAGTTCGAGCAGATGGAGATGGAGTACTTCGTCAGGCCCGGCACCGACGAGGAGTGGCACCAGTACTGGCTGGACGAGCGGATGAGGTGGTTCACCGACCTGGGCATCCGTCCCGACAACCTGCGCTTCTACGAGCATCCGCAGGAGAAGCTGTCGCACTACTCCAAACGCACGGTCGACATCGAGTACCGCTTCAACTTCGGCGGCAAGGAGTTCGAGGAGCTCGAGGGCATTGCCAACCGCACCGACTTCGACCTGTTGACACACGCCAAGCACTCCGGTCAGGATCTGTCGTTCTTCGACCAGGAGGTTGGCGAGCGCTGGGTCCCCTACGTCATCGAACCCGCAGCCGGCGTCAACCGCTCGATGATGGCCTTCCTTGTCGACGCGTACGGCGAGGACGAGGCACCGAACGCCAAGGGTGGTGTCGACCGGCGCACCGTCCTGCGCCTCGACCCGCGCCTGTCGCCGGTCAAGGTGGCCGTGCTCCCGCTGTCCCGGAACCCCGACCTGACGCCGAAGGCGAAGCAGCTCGCCTCCGAGCTCCGGTCCTCCTGGAACGTGGAGTTCGACGACGCGGGAGCGATCGGTCGTCGCTACCGGCGGCATGACGAGATCGGCACGCCGTTCTGCGTCACCGTCGACTTCGACAGCCTCGACGACCATGCGGCGACGGTGCGCGAGCGCGACACCATGCACCAGGATCGGGTCGGCCTCGACCAGATCCACGGCTACCTCGCCCAGCACCTGCTCGGCCGCTAGCTGCCGTCTGCGTCGAGTGCCGCGATCGGCTGCACCAGCATCCCCGACATTAGGAAGCCGTCCTCGGCCGTGCTGCGGATGGTGCTCACCGTGACCCGGTCGCCGACGGTGATCTCCGGTGTGCCCGGCGGCACGAAGTACACGTCGCAGAAGGCCGGTGCGTCCTTCTTGGCCTCGTCGCGCACGCACATGAGGGCCCCGTCGTCGGCGAAGCGGGTCACCACCGCGTTGAAGGTCGCTGTCTGAGGCGCGTCCCCGGTCGCGAGCGCGCTGACGGCGACGACGGAGCCGACCACGACGAGAACTCCCGCGAGCACGGCGTACGTCCCGCGGGAACGCAGCAAGGAGCGACCCTCGGGTGTTCGGTGTCGCGGTGAAGTCATCGGTCCTCCAGCTCTGCGGCCCAACCCTAAGGGGCGCCCCGGCGTGGCTACGATTGCGGTCTCCGGTGCGGACTACGATCCGGAGGCATGAGTTCGAAGCCCGGCCGCGCGTGGAGTGCCGTCGCCCTGGCGGCGTTCCTGGCGTCGACCGCCTGCTCGGGCGACGAGACTGGCACCGCGTCTGCGCGAAGCCCGCGACCGAGCACCCCGGCCACCAGCCCTGCCCCCGGTGAGCCGATCGAGCTCGAGATGGGTGAGCCGGCGTCGTTCACCCTGACCTCCGGCTCGGGGAGGAGCTCGCGGGTCGACCTTGCAGTGACGAAGGTAGAGCAGGGCGAGATCAAGGATCTCTCCGACTTCGAGCTGAACGCCGAGGCGAAGAGCTCGACGCCCTACTACGCGACCGTGAAGGTCACCAACACCGGCGACGGCAACCTCTCCGGTGCTCGGTTGTCGCTGTGGGGCTTCGACTCCGAGGGGGTCGTCCGGCCGCCGGCGGAGGTCGTCGGCACCTTCTCCAAGTGTCAGCAGGAGCGGCTTCCGAAGCGGTTCAGGAACGGCAGGACGGCTCGGACCTGCATGATCTACCTGTTGCCGCAGGGGAGCACCCTGGACGCAGTGCAGTACCGCTTCAACGACGACCGGAGTCCTTACAGCTGGCCCGTCGCCTGATCCCGTCCTCGGCCGTCTCGGCCGGTTGCGACAATGGTGCGATGAGCCCTCCGACGTCGCTGCACCTCGGTGACCTGACGGTGACCCCTCCGGTCGTCCTCGCACCCATGGCCGGTGTGACGAACGCCGCCTACCGTCGGCTCTGCAGCGAGCAGGGAGCCGGGCTGTACGTCTGCGAGATGATCACCTCACGTGGCGTCGTCGAACGCGACCGCACGACACTGTCGATGCTTGCTTTCGACCCCAGTGAGCGGATCCGCTCGGTCCAGCTGTACGGCGTCGACCCGGTGTACGTCGGTAAGGCCGTCGAGATCCTGTGTGGGGAGTACGGCGTACAGCACGTCGACCTCAACTTCGGCTGCCCCGTGCCCAAGGTCACCCGCAAGGGCGGTGGTTCGGCGCTGCCGTGGAAGCGACGGCTTCTGGGTGACATCCTCCAGACGGCGGTCGGCGCCGCGCAGCCCTACGGCGTACCTCTCACGATGAAGACCCGCAAGGGAATCGACGACGACCACGTCACCTACCTCGACGCCGGGCGGATCGCCGAGGAGTCCGGATGCGCAGCCATCGCGCTGCACGGCCGCACCGCGGCGCAGCACTACTCCGGTGACGCGGACTGGTCGGCGATCGCGACGCTGGTGGACCACGTCGACATCCCGGTGCTCGGCAACGGCGACATCTGGGAGGCCACGGACGCGTTGCGGATGGTCGCCGAGACCGGCTGTGCCGGTGTCGTGGTCGGGCGTGGCTGCCTGGGTCGCCCGTGGCTCTTCCGCGACCTGGCGGCCGCCTTCGCGGGTGAGCCGG
>JBOHDD010000154.1:0-3403 GCA_050699155.1 Nocardioidaceae bacterium | reverse complement strand
GCTGGATCGAGCCGCACCGGGCGGTCAACTACCTGGTGCTGGCGAAGGCGTCCGCGCTGGTGGGCGCCATGGTGGTCGGTGCGTACGTCGGCTTCGGAGCGCGCTACCTCGATGCGCTGGTGGCGCCACTGCCGCAGGAGCGGGTGCTGCGCTCCGCGTTCGCCGCAGGTGCGGCCGTGCTCGTGGTGGTGACGGCGTTGCTGCTCGAGCGTGCGTGTCGGGTGCCGAAGACGCCCGAGGACGACGCGGACCGGCACGATGACGAGGACCCCTCTGTGACCTGAGTGACGTATGTGACTCGGGTCCGGCTTCGTGATCTGTGTGGTCGTACCGTTATGGTGTCGCCCATGCCGCTGAACCGTCGCCGCCAACGCAGTGTCCGAGTCATCCTTTCCGGGGTCCTGCTGGCCGCCGCAACCGCTGCCGTGCTGGCCGCGCTGCTGGTGGGTGGGGCGCTGTGGCTCGGCGGTGCCGCGGTCGTCGCCTGGGCCGCCGGAGTCGCCGCGGCCCGCATCATCAGCAACGAGCTGGCCGCCTCGCGCCGCGAGCACGCGCGCGACCGCAAGGAGCAGGCGCGGGCCTACAACGACCTGGCGGCCCGTCGTGCGGCCGAGCAGGAGACGTTCAACGCGGCGACCAGGCAGCAGGTCGAGGACCACGCGGCCACCATCAGGAGGCTCAAGGCGACCCTGCGTCTGGCCGAGCAGCGCGCCGAGATCGCCGAGCAGACGGCCGACCGCAACAAGGTCGCCGTCGCGCAGGCGCAGCACGAGATCGCCGAGCTGAAGGTCCGCATCGCCGAGCTGGAGGGCAGTCACAACCCCGTCGTCGAGCACGAGGAGTCCGCGGAGTCCGTGTTCGACCTCGAGTCGCTCGCGGGGCTCTCCGACGTACCCACCGTCGTCGACCTGCTGGCCTGGGACGACCGCGTCGGAACCACGACCGGCGACCAGCGCCGCCAGGCCTGACCGCGGCTTCGCCTGGAGGTTTGTCCGTCCGGTGCGGACGAGAAAAAGGGAAGGCGAGCGCCTGCTCCCTTCCACTCTCAACGTATAGCGCACCGGGGGGCTTGCGGCAAGACCCCGGTCGTGCCGCAAGATTGCCGGCCGAGGCCAAACCTACGGACATGGCGGCGACCCTTGCTGCTCGATCGGGGCTGATGACGTGGACCCCCTGGCTACCAGCGCGTTCGACCTGTCCGACCATCTTGTGCCCAAGGCCGCCCCGGCGCTGATCGCCGGCGACGAGCAGCACTTCGCGGCCATCGCCAGAACGCTCGAGGAGTCGATCGCCGACCTGTCGGACCGTGTCGATGCCGCGCGCAGAGAGCCCGGCGGCACCGGCCAGGAGGCCATGGACCGCGACCAGGAGGTGCACAGGCTGACCGCTCGACTGCGGGCCCTGCGTCGTTTCGGTCTGGACCTGTGCCTCGGACACATGGTCGGCGCGGACGACCCGGAGCCCGTGTACGTCGGACGACTCGGCCTCACCGACGGCGCGGGTCGCCGGCTGCTGGTCGACTGGCGCTCCCCGGCGGCTGAGCCGTTCTTCGGAGCGACGCACGGCAACCCGATGGGTCTGGCGAGCCGCCGCAGGTATCGCTGGACCCGTGGCCGGATCAGTGACTACTGGGACGAGGTGTTCACCCCAGATCGAACAGTCGGGTTCGACTCGTACCCCGCGCTCGACGACCAGTCCGCCTTCATCGCCAGCCTGGGCAGCAGCCGGTCGCCGCAGATGCGAGACGTGCTCGGCACCATCCAGGCCGACCAGGACGCGATCGTCCGCGCGGGCTCGCGCGGCGCGCTCGTCGTCGACGGCGGGCCGGGCACGGGCAAGACCGTCGTCGCTCTGCACCGCACCGCCTACCTGCTGTACTCCGACCCGCGTCTGGGTCACCGCCGCGGCGGCGTGCTGTTCGTCGGCCCGCACCAGCCCTACCTGGCGTACGTGTCTGACGTGCTCCCCAGCCTCGGGGAGGAGGGTGTGCAGACCTGCACGCTGCGAGACCTCGTCCCCGAGGGTGCTGCTGCGGCGAGCGAGACCGACCCCGACGTGGCCCTGCTGAAGTCGTCTGCGGACATGGTGAAGGCGATCGAGCCGGCCGTCAGACTCTACGAGGAGCCGCCCACCGAGCCGATGGAGGTCGAGACCCCCTGGGGCGACATCTGGCTCGGTGCCGACGACTGGGCGGAGGCGTTCGACTCGCCGGACCCCGGTACACCGCACAACGAGGCGCGCGACCTCGTCTGGGACGAGCTGCTCACGATCCTGACGGACAGGCACGATGACGCCGATGACGTCTCGCCTGACCTGCTCCGCAGGTCGCTCAGGCAGAACAGGGAGCTCGTCGACACCTTCCACCGGGCCTGGCCGCTGCTCGACTACACCGACCTGGTCGGAGACCTGTGGTCGGTGCCCGCCTACCTGCGGAGGTGCGCTCCCTGGCTCGACCCCGACGAGGTCCGCAACCTGCAGCGCCACGACCCCCAGGCCTGGACGCTGTCCGACCTGCCGCTCCTGGACGCGGCACGGCAGCGGCTCGGCGACCCGGAGGCGTCGCGGCAGCGGCGTCGCCGCGAGGCTGCCCTCGCGGCCGAGCGCGAGGAGATGAACAGGGTCGTCGACCACCTGATCGCCACGGACGACTCCGAGATGAAGGTGATGTCGATGCTTCGGGGGGAGGACCTGCAGAGCTCGCTGGTCGACGAGTCCGCGCTGCCCAGCACCGACCCGGACCGGCTCGCCGGCCCGTTCGCACACATCGTGGTGGACGAGGCTCAGGAGCTGACCGACGCAGAGTGGCAGATGCTGCTGCTCCGCTGCCCGTCCCGGAGCCTCACCATCGTCGGGGACCGCGCCCAGGCACGCCACGGGTTCGCGGAGTCGTGGCAGGAACGGCTCGAGCGCATCGGGCTCGACAACATCGACCTGGCAACCCTCCGCATCAACTACCGGACGCCGGAAGAAGTCATGGCCGAAGCCGAGCCGATCATCCGGTCCGTGCTCCCGGACGCCAACGTGCCGACCTCCATCCGCAGCAACGGCGTCCCCGTCGTGCACGGATCCGTGTCGGACCTGGGCTCGATCCTCGGCTCCTGGCTCGCCGAGCATGCCGACGGGATCGCCTGCGTCATCGGCGAACCCACGTTCCGGGCGACGTCCCGCGTCCGATCGCTGACCCCGGAGCTGTCGAAAGGGCTCGAGTTCGACCTGGTCGTCCTCATCGACCCAGGGGCGTTCGGCAAGGGGATCGAAGGAGCGGTCGACCGCTATGTCGCGATGACCCGAGCGACCCAGCGACTCGTCATCCTCACGAGCTCCTGACGTCGGCGCACGTCGGAGATCGTGGGACGTGACCCGTCAGTCGTCAGGCATCGAGCGGCGGTCGCCGACCGGGCGG
>JBOHDD010000153.1:0-7110 GCA_050699155.1 Nocardioidaceae bacterium | reverse complement strand
GGCCCGGCCTCGCCGCGATCTTCGAGGATGCCGGTGGCGTGGTCGTCACGTCCGCGCCGGGGCGGCGCTGCTCCACCGGCGAGATCCTGGCCGCCATCCGCCGCACCGATGCCGCCGAGGTCGTCGTACTCCCCAACGACCCGCACTCTGTCGCGGTGGCCGAGGCGGCTGCGCAGGAGGCCCGCGACGGGTCCACCCGCGTGGCGGTGATCCCGACCCGCGCCCAGGTACAGGGCCTGGCCGCGATCGCGGTGCACGAGCCCGGTCGCAGCTTCGACGACGACGTGGTCCACATGACGGCTGCTGCCGGGCACGCACGGCACGGTGCTGTGACAGTGGCGGCCCGCGACGCCATGACGATGGCCGGCCCGTGCCGGGCAGGGGACTCGCTGGGAGTCGTCGAGGGCGACTTCGCCGTTGTCGGACACGATCTCGCAGCGGCCGCGGTGGAGGTGGTGGACCGACTCGTCGGAGGCGGCGGAGAGATGGTGACCCTGGTGACCGGTGCGGAGTGCGACGCCGGGCTGGTCGGTGCCGTCGTCGACCACCTGCGCGCGAGCCGACCCGACGTCGACACCGTCGTCCACGACGGTGGTCAGCAGCGCTACCCGCTGCTGATCGCGGTGGAGTGACCCGGTGACCGGCTTCCTCGAGACCAGGCTCGAGCGTCTCGTCGGCGCCAGGACCGCCAAGGCGCTCGACTCCTCCCTCGGCCTGCGCACCGCGGGAGACCTGATCCGTCACTACCCGCGGCGGTACGCCGAGCGCGGCGAGCGGACCGACCTCGCCGAGCTGAGGGTGGACGAGCACGCCACCGTCATCGCCGAGATCCAGACCGTCTCGACGCGTTCGTACCGGGACCGCAGGAGCGGCAAGGTCGAACAGCGCGCAGAGGTCGTGGTCACCGACGGGACCGGACGCCTCACCCTCACGTTCTTCCGGATCCGGGCGTGGCGGCTCAAGCAGCTCACGGCGGGCCGGATGGGGATGTTCGCCGGCAAGGTGGGGGAGTTCCGCGGGCAGCGCCAGCTCGCGCACCCGGAGATGCGTCTCTTCGACGAGACCACGGAGCGCGGCGAGGTCGAGGAGCTGGTCGAGAACATCATCCCCGTCTACCCGGCCACCGGAGCACTGCAGTCCTGGAAGATCCAGAGTGCGGTGCGTGTCGTGCTCGACCAGATGCCGGAGCTCGACGACGTCATCCCCGAGGCGGTGCGCGGGGCGCACGACTTCCTCGGGCTGACCGAGGCGCTCCGCCTCGTGCACCGCCCGCAGGAGCACCGAGACCATCGGCAGGCACGCCGGCGGTTGCGCTTCGAGGAGGCGCTGGTCATGCAGGTGGTGCTCGCCCAGCGACGCCTGATGATGCAGGCCCTGCCCGCCGTCCCCCGGCCCGGCCGGGACCGCGGCCTGCTCTCGCGCTTCGACGGCGCGATGCCGTTCACACCCACCCGGTCCCAGGACACCGTCGGTCAGCAGATCCTGTCCGACGTCGCACGTGAGCACCCCATGCACCGGCTGCTGCAGGGCGAGGTCGGCTCCGGCAAGACGCTGGTGGCGCTCCGTGCGATGCTGCGGGTGGTCGACTCGGGCGGCCAGGCAGCTCTGCTCGCGCCCACCGAGGTGCTCGCGCAGCAGCACCACCGTGCGATCTGTGCCCTGCTGGGCGACATGGCCGAGGCGGGCATGCTCGGTGGCGCCGACGACGCCACCCGCGTCGCTCTGCTCACCGGGTCGATGGGCGCGGCCGCCCGCCGGGAGGTGCTGCTCGAGGTCGCGTCGGGTTCGGCCGGGATCGTCGTCGGCACCCACGCGCTGCTGGAAGAGATGGTGCAGTTCGCCGACCTCGGTCTGGTCGTCGTCGACGAGCAGCACCGCTTCGGCGTGGAGCAGCGGGCGGCGCTGACGGCCAAGGCGGGCTTCACCCCGCCGCACGTGCTGGTCATGACCGCCACCCCGATCCCGCGGACCGTCGCGATGACCGTCTTCGGCGACCTCGACGTGTCGGTCATGCGCGAGCTGCCACCGGGGCGTTCCCCGATCCAGACGACCGTCGTGCCGGCCTCGGAGCGGCCCGACTGGCTCGACCGCGCCTGGCAGCGCATCCGTGAGGAGGTGGGCAAGGGGCACCAGGCGTACGTCGTGTGTGCCCGCATCGGCGAGGAGTACGACGGTCCCCGTCTGGTGGCCGACGACGAGGGCAGACAGCCGCTCGCGGTGCTCGACGTGGCGACGCAGCTGCGGGACGGACCGCTGCATGGCCTGCGGTTGGCCGAACTGCACGGGAGGATGCCGGCCGACGAGAAGGACGCCGTCATGCGTGGTTTCGCCGACGGTGAGCTCGACGTGCTGGTGTCGACCACCGTGATCGAGGTCGGAGTCGACGTACCCAACGCCTCGCTGATGGTCGTGCTCGACGCCGAGCGCTTCGGCGTCTCCCAGCTGCACCAGCTGCGCGGTCGCGTCGGCCGTGGCGACGTACCAGGTCTGTGTCTGCTGGTCACCGACATGGCCCCCGACACACCGTCGCGTGAGCGGCTGGAGGCGGTGGCGGCCACCAACGACGGGTTCGCGCTGGCGCGGGTGGACCTGGAGTCGCGCCGAGAGGGCGACGTACTCGGCGCGGCCCAGTCGGGTCGAAGGTCCAGCCTGCGGCTGCTGTCGGTGATCAGGCACGAGGACGTCATCGCCGCCGCCCGCGAGGTCGCCGACGAGGTGGTCGCCGCCGACCCGGCGCTGGAGAGGAACCCCGCCCTGGCGCAGGCCGTCGCCGAGCTCGTCGACTCCCAGCAGGCCGACTACCTGGAGAAGACGTGACCCGCATCATCGCGGGGACGGCGGGCGGCCGCCGTCTCACCACCCCGCCGGGAGACGCGACCAGACCGACGACCGACCGAGTCCGCGAGGCCGTCTTCTCGAGCCTCGAGTCGACCCTGCGAACCTGGGCGGGGCGGCGCTTCCTCGACCTCTACGCCGGGTCCGGAGCCGTCGGGCTGGAGGCCCTGTCCCGCGGAGCCGCGCACGCCACCCTGGTCGAGAAGCACGCGAAGGCGGCGGCTTTGGCACAGGAGAACGCACGCAGGCTGCAGTTCTCCGCTGCCGAGATCGTGGTGGCTGCGGCCGAGCGCTACGTCCGGCAACCTCCCGAGGAGCCGTACGACGTGGTCTTCCTCGACCCGCCGTACACGCTGGCGACGTCGGCGGTCGGCGACCTGCTCGGGCTGCTGGCCGACCGCGGCTGGCTTGCACCCGGCGGGCTGGTGGCGGTCGAGCGCTCGAGCCGCGACGAGGAGCCCGCGTGGCCGGATGGGATCAGCCCAGACCGGGCCAAAAGGTACGGAGAGACCGTGGTTTGGTACGGTCACGCTGTCTAGCGGCGTCGATGCGGCCACCCGCACGCCCCTTGCACGGACATGTCCCGAGGACCGAGGAGCAAACACTGTGCGTCGAGCCGTCTGTCCAGGCTCCTTCGACCCGGTGACCAACGGTCATCTCGACATCATCTCCCGCGCCTCGACGTTGTTCGACGAGGTGATCGTCGCGGTGCTGATCAACAAGAGCAAGCAGTCCCTGTTCACGGTCGAGGAGCGGATGGACATGCTGCGCACGGTGGTGGAGCGGTTCCCCAACGTCAAGGTCGAGTCGTTCCACGGGCTGCTGGTGAACTTCTGCCGGGACCACGGGGTGGTCGCCATCGTCAAGGGGCTGCGCGCGGTCAGTGACTTCGACTACGAACTGCAGATGGCGCAGATGAACAGCAGCCTCGCGCCTGTGGAAACCGTCTTCGTCCCGACCAGCCCGGAGTACTCTTTCCTGGCGTCGAGCCTGGTCAAGGAGGTCGCGACGTACGGTGGGGACGTGTCGGGGCTGGTCCCCGAGCACGTGCTTCCGCTGCTGACCGCTCGACTCGGCGAGCGACGGGGAACAGGCGAGTAGGGAGCTACCCCCGCGCCGCGCACCGGTGCGTGCGCGCGGTCATGACAGAGGACGACGTAGAAGGGCAGCCGGTTGGACGTTCATGAGCAGTTGGCGCAGATCCGCAGTGTGGTCGAGAACGCGCGTGCGATGCCGATGTCTGCGTCAGCGGTGGTCAACCGTGCCGATCTGCTGGCACAGATCGACGCCCTGGCAGCCGAGCTGTCCTCGGCATTCCAGGACGCGCAGCGGCTGACGTCGGACCGTGCCGGCGTGGTGGCCGAGGGTCGCACCGAGGCCGACGGCATCATCGCCGAGGCTCGGCAGGAGCGGGATCGGATGATCACGGACTCCGAGGTCTACAAGGTCGCCAAGCGGGAGGCCGACCTCCTGCGAGAGGAGGCCGAGGCGGACGTGAAGGACCTGCGCCGGGAGACCGACGAGTACGTCGACACCAAGCTCGCCAACTTCGAGATCACCCTGAGCAAGACGCTCGAGGCCGTGTCACGGGGACGTGAGCGGCTGAAGGGGCGCAGCGAGCTCGACTCGCTAGGCCGGGAGGACGTCGACGAGATACTGCTGCCCGGTCACGACGACGAGCTCTGACGGCCCGACCCGGTTTGGGCGACGGGGTCGTGAGCCGATAGGCTGTGCTCCGGTCTTCTACGGAGGGCCTTGGTCTGCTGTGCCCGACGACGGAAGCGGTGACCCTCCCTGAGCACTCTCGACCCCAGAGCGCCGCTCGTTCTCGACACCCACGAGCTCGGACGCCGCCCCGGGTCAGCGCGCAGGGTGTCCCGTACCGCGCCGGCGCCGGCCGACCTTGGGATCGACGTCATCGGCGTCCCCGTCGACAGCCCCGTCGAGCTCGACCTTCGGCTCGAGGCGGTGATGGAGGGCGTGCTCGTGTCCGGTACGGCGCGGGTGCACCTGGTCGGCGAGTGCGCGCGGTGCCTGGACCCTCTCGAGGACGACCTCGAGGTGGACCTGCAGGAGCTGTACGCCTACGACGACGGGGACGACGTCGGCGACGAGGACGACGAGACCAGCCGGCTCGAGGGCGACCTGCTCGACTTCGAGCCAACGGTTCGGGACGCGGTGGTGCTGTCGCTGCCGTTCGGACCGCTGTGCCGGGACGACTGCCCAGGCCTGTGCCCCGAGTGCGGGGCCCGGCTGGCCGACGACCCCCGGCACGACCATGGTGAGCCGATCGACCCGCGTTGGGCGAGGCTCGCCGAGCTGAGCCAGACGACGCCAACCGCCGGTCGCGAAGAGACGGCCGGCACGGACGAGGAGTAGATCGTGGCCGTTCCGAAGCGGAAGATGTCGCGCAGCAACACGCGCCACCGCCGGGCGCAGTGGAAGGCCACGGCACCTTCGCTGGTGACCTGTGCCAACCCTGCCTGCGGTGCCAAGCACCTGCCTCACCGTGTCTGTCCGCAGTGCGGCCAGTACGGCGGTCGCTCCGACCGCCGGCAGGTGCTCTGACCGTGCAGCGACCGTGAGCGACACGGCGACCCCCACTCTCGATGAGCTGCGTGCCGGGCTCGGTACCCCCGACCTGGCACTCGAGCTCCTCGAGCGGGCGCTGACGCACCGCTCCTACGCCTACGAGAACGGCGGACTGCCCACCAACGAGCGCCTGGAGTTCCTCGGTGACTCGGTGCTCGGTGTGGTGGTGACCGAGACGCTCTACCGCGCTCATCCCGACCTGTCCGAGGGACGGCTGGCCAAGCTGCGCGCGGCTGTCGTCAACGCCCGTGCGCTGGCCGAGGTCGGCCGAACCCTCGGCCTGGGGACGCACGTCCGTCTCGGGCGCGGGGAGGAGTCCACCGGTGGACGTGACAAGGCGTCGATCCTGTCCGACACCGTCGAGGCCGTGATCGGGGCCGTGTTCATCGAGTCCGGGTTCACGGTGGCGACCGAGGTCGTGCACCGGCTGTTCGACCCGGTGATCGCCGCCGCCTCCAAGATGGGCGCCGGGCTGGACTGGAAGACGTCCCTGCAGGAGCTTGCGGCGGACGCGTCACTGGGGGTGCCCGAGTACCTCATCGATGAGGCCGGGCCCGACCACGAGAAGACGTTCACCGCGCGGGTGCGCGTGGGCGCCAACATCTACGGCGAGGGGACGGGCCGTAGCAAGAAGGAGGCCGAGCAGCAGGCCGCCGAGACCGCCTACGGGACGATCAAGGCGACGCCCGTGGACGCCTCCTGAGCCACGGCCGTGCCTGAGCTCCCCGAGGTCGAGGTGGTCCGCCGTGGCCTCGACAGGTTCGTTGTCGGCCGTCGGATCCGCTCCGTGCAGGTCCACGCGGCCCGCTCGGTACGCCGGCACCTCGGCGGTGCGGTCGACTTCAGCGGAATGCTGGAGAGCCGTGAGATCACCGGAGCCCGGCGGCGCGGCAAGTACCTCTGGCTGCCGCTCGACGACGAGGACGCGCTGGTCGCGCATCTGGGCATGAGCGGTCAGATCCTGGTACGCCCCTCGGACGCGCCGCCGGACCGGCACCTCCGGGTCCGGCTCGAGCTCTCCGACGGTATCGACCTCCGCTTCTGCGACCAGCGGATGTTCGGCGGTCTGATGATCTCACCGCAGGGTGCCCCGTTGCCCCCGGAGATCGCACACATCGGGCGGGACCCGGTCGATCCCGACTTCGACGAGGCAGCGTTCGTCGCCGCGGTCCGGCGCCGCCGTACCGGCGTCAAACGCGCCCTGCTCGACCAGCGGCTGGTCTCCGGGATCGGCAACATCTACGCCGACGAGGCGTTGTGGCGGGCCCGGCTGCACTATGCGCGGCCGACCGAGACCCTGCGCCGGTCCGAGGTCGACCGGCTGCTCACCGCCGTACGCGCCGTACTCCGGGAAGCCCTGCTGCAGGGCGGCACGTCGTTCGACGCGCTGTACGTCGACGTCAACGGTGCGAGCGGCTACTTCGGCCGGTCACTCGACGTTTACGGGCAGGCGGGTCTGCCGTGCAGCCGATGCGGTACGCCGATCCGGCGGGATCCCTTCATGAACCGCTCGGCGTTCACCTGCCCTCGATGTCAGCCTCGTCCTCGGCGCGCGAGGTGGTAGTCCGGTGCCGGCGGTCGGCCTCGACGGCCACGACCCCCGGGATCTCACCGGTGGAGTCGATCGGCGTCCACGGCTCACTACGCACCCACTCGCTCCCGCATCCGGCACATGCGAACAGC
>JBOHDD010000152.1:0-2639 GCA_050699155.1 Nocardioidaceae bacterium | reverse complement strand
TCCGCGTCCCTGCCGTGGAACGAGTCACGGACGACGTGGTAGTCGCCCGCGACCAGGGCGGTGACGTACGTCGACATCCGCTGTGTCGGCGGGAACCGCCACACGCTCACGCCAGCACCGGCCTCGTCGGGTACCGGGGTGGGCGAGTTGGACACCACCTGCCACTGGCTGGGAGCGGTCACGGTGAAGGCGAACGTCGCCTTGAGGTCCGGTTGCTCGAACGAGGCGAAGACGCGGCGTGCGTCGGGCACCTCGAACTGGGTGTAGAGGTACGTGCGGTCGTCGGCAGGGTCGACGAAACGGTGCAGGCCCTCGCCGGTACGGCTGTAGGCACATTCGGCGACCACGCGCAGCTCGTTGTCGTCGGCGAGGTCATCCAGGCTGATGCGGCTGTCGGCGTACGCGGTCGAGGGATCGAGCCGGCGTCCGTTGAGGGTGAGCTCGTGCACCGTGGCGCCGACCAGGTCGGCGAACGTGGCCGCTCCCGGCTCCGAGCACCGGAAGCGGACCACCGTCGTGGACGCGAAGGTGGTCTCCGCTGACGTGAGGTCCAGCTCCACCTCGTACGCGTCGACAGTGACGAGGCGGGCACGCTCGCGTGCCTCCTCCCGTGTGAGGTTCGTCCCAGGCATGTGCGCATCCTCGCATGGTCGCCGTGGAACACCCGGACGCAGTTGCCTGTTACACGAGACGGGGACGGTTCAACGCGTGCAGGTACGGAGATACTGCCCCTTGGGAAGCCCGTCCGGCTGTGGCGGGGAGCCCGCACGACGAGAGGTTGGAACCCCGATGACAGACACCTCGCAGAACGCAGGGCGTCACGCGGCGCCGCAAGAGGCCTCCACGGGCGTGGCGGACTTCTGGTTCGACCCGGTGTGCCCGTGGGCCTGGCTGACATCCCGCTGGATGCTGGAGGTCGAACAGGTGCGCGGTATCCGGCCGCAGTGGCACGTCATGAGCCTGTCGTACCTGAACCAGGACCGGGACGTCTCCGACGACTACCGGGAGCTTCTGTCCCTCGCGTGGGGTCCGGTGCGGGTCTGCATCGCAGCGGCCGAGCGGTACGGCGACGACGTGCTCGGGCCCCTCTACACCGCGCTCGGTCGACGCTTCCACGACGAGGGCCGGGGGAAGGACCGGACCACCATCGAGGAGGCACTGACCGAGGCGGGGCTGCCCACCTCGCTGGCCGACGCGATGGAGTCCACCGAGTACGACGAGGCGCTGAAGAAGTCGCATCACGCCGGTATGGACCAGGTCGGCATGGAGGTCGGTACCCCGGTGATCAGCATCGAGGGAGTTGCCTTCTTCGGCCCGGTGGTCACGCCGACACCGCGCGGCGAGGCGGCCGGACGGCTGTGGGACGGAGTCCTGCTGGTGGCCGGCACCGACGGTTTCTTCGAGCTCAAGCGCACGCGAGACCGCGACCCGAGCTTCGGCTGACAGGGGCACCTGCAAGACTCTGCGCCATGCGCGTACACCTCGGCGCCGACCACGCCGGATTCGAGCTGAAGCAGCATCTCGTCGCGTGGCTCGGTGAGCAGGGACATGAGGTCGTCGACCACGGTCCGACCGAGTTCGACGCGGAGGACGACTATCCGGCGTACTGCGTGCCTGTGGGCGCGGGCGTTGCCGCGGACCCGGAGAGCCTGGGCATCGTCATCGGCGGGTCGGGCAACGGTGAGCAGATGGCGGCCAACAAGGTGAAGGGGGTCCGCGCCGCGCTGGCGTGGAGCGAGGAGACCGCCGCGCTCGCCCGCCGGCACAACGACGCCAACGTCGTCTCCGTCGGTGCGCGCATGCACGCACGAGACCAGGCGGTTCGTCTGGTCGAGGTGTTCCTTGCCACGCCTTTCAGCGACGAGGAGCGCCACTCGCGCCGCATCGCCATGCTCCGCAGCTACGAGCAGACGGGTGAGCTGCCGGGCATGCGTGCCCGGTGACCGGGTGTCTGCATGCCTGAGGGCCACACCCTGCACCGCCTGGCCGCTGAGATCGGTGCCGCCTTCGGGGGGAGACGGGTCCGCACCGGCTCACCTCAGGGACGCTTCGAGGCCGCGGCGGCGCTGCTGGACCGCAGCCTCCTCCGGGGCGCGGAGGCTGCCGGGAAGCACCTGTTCCTGGAGTTCAGCCGCGGCCGCTGGGTGCACGTCCATCTCGGGCTGTACGGCAGCTTCCTGCTGGCGAGGGGCCCCGCCCCGGACCCGCGCGGTGCGGTCCGCCTGCGGCTGAGCACGCGGACGTCGTACGCCGACCTGCGAGGCCCCACCGTCTGCGAGCTGGTCACCACCGCCGAACGCGATGCCGTGCTGGACAGGCTCGGCCCGGACCCGCTCAGGGCAGGCGCCGACCCCGGGCTGGTCTGGGCACGGCTCCGCCGGACCTCGACACCGATCGGCATCCTGCTGATGAAGCAGGACGTGCTCGCCGGCGTAGGCAACGTCTATCGCGCCGAAGTCCTCTTCCGCCACCGTGTCGACCCTCATCGGGCGTCGAGCTCCCTCGAGCATCGGACCTGGATGTCGATGTGGCATGACCTGGTCTTCCTGATGGCCGAGGGCGTCCGAACCGGTCGTATCGACACCGTCCTCCCCGAGCACACCCCGGAGGCGATGGGCAGACCACCGCGCGTGGACGAC
>JBOHDD010000151.1:0-3126 GCA_050699155.1 Nocardioidaceae bacterium | reverse complement strand
GGCCGGGACCAGCGCGACCGTCGACTTCATCGCAGACCTGGTACCCGGCCGGGGCGAGCGTCGGGAGCGCCTCGTGACGGCGATGGCCGCGGTGCAGAGCCACGAGGACCGGCTCTTCGCCCGGCTGACGTACGGGCTCGAGCGGCTCGACGGTGTGACGGTGCACGGACGACCGGAACGTCGTACGCCCACCGTGCTGTTCACCGTGCGGGACCGGTCGCCGCAGGCGGTCCACGAGCGGCTCGCGGAACGCGACGTCAACGCGCCGGCGGGCAGCTTCTACGCGATCGAGGCGGCGCGGCGGCTCGGGCTCGGGGACATCGGTGCGGTGCGCGCCGGCCTTGCGCCGTACACCGACGACGAGGACGTCGACCGACTGCTGGCCGGTGTCACGGAGCTGTGTGGGTGAGCACCCGCCTGCGTCCGGCTACCGCGGCTGGGGCAGCAGGCTCGTCCACTGCTGGATCTGGTCCCAGACGCCTGGCCCCCACGCGTCTGCATAGGCGGTGTCCAGACCGAGGTAGCGAAGGCCGACGAGCCCGGCCGCGACCAGCCCGCCGAACAGCCCGACCGCCGACAGAGCTCCACCGGCCATGCCGGGGCGCCTGGTGGTGATCATGCCGACCACACCGCAGACGACGGCCAGCACCCCCAAGAGCACGGTGATGGCGAACAACGACGAGAAGGCCTCGGTGATGATGGCACTGAGGCCCAGCAGAAACGTCATCTCGGCGGCGGCCGACGTGTGTGAACGTGACTCCGGAGAGATCGCGAACAGGTCCCCGATCCCCACCTCGTCAGCCGGACGACCATGCGTGGCCATACCCGCAGGATAGTCCCGCTCCCCCAGCGTTGAGTGTGACCAGTTGGCGACGACACGCGGGTCAGGGTTGGGGATGGTCGGCGTCGTAGCGCAGGAAGCCGCGCTGGGACAGCGCGGCCAGGCATACGCCGCCGATGCACGCGAGCCCGCCCACCACCAGGGCGACCCGCTCGCTGGTCGCCGAGGCCACCGAGCCCGCGACGAAGTCGCCGGTGCGCGGACCGCCGGCGACGACGACCGTGAAGACGCCCTGCAGTCGGCCGCGCAGTGCGTCTGGTGCGGCGGTCTGCAGCATCGTCGACCGGTAGGCCGAGCTGACCATGTCGGCGGCACCGGACAGGGCGAGGAACACCAGCCCGACCCAGAGCAGGTCGGTGAGGCCCACCGCACCCACCGCGGCGCCGTAGACGGCGACCGCGACCACGATCGCCAGCCCGTGCAGTCGCACCCGCCCGACCCAGCCGGACAGGGCGAAGGCCACCAGCGCGCCGGCCGCGGGTGCGGCCTGCAGCAGCCCGACGGTGCCGGCCGCACCGCCGTACACCAGCACGGCGAGCGCCGGGAACAGCGCCCTCGGCTGCGCCAGCACCATCGCGCACAAGTCGGCGACGAAGGACATCCGCAGGTTCGGTGCATGCCGGAGGAACCGCAGCCCCTCGAGGACGGAGGCGAACCCCGCGCGGCGTACCGGTCCCTGCGGGGGCAGCGCAGGGAGACGGAACAGCGCGTAGAGCGCGGCGGTGAACGTCAGCACGTCGGCGGCGTACGCCGTGGCGAACCCACCCACCTGGATCAGCACCGCACCCGCCACCGGCCCCACCGTCAGGCCGAGGTTGAACGACGCCATCGACAGCGCGTTGGCCGCGGGCAGCATCTGCGGGGGGAGCAGCCGCGGGATGATCGCCTGCCGGGTCGGGTTGTTGACGGCGAAGCAGGCCGACTGCACGGCCACCACGGTGTACAGCAGGCCGACGCTGCCCACCGACAACAACGCCTGCACCATCAGCACGGTCGACAGCAGCCACAGCCCGCTCGAGGAGGCCAGGGCGAGCGTACGCCGATCCATCGCGTCCGCGATCGCGCCGCCGTACAGCCCGAAGACCACCAGCGGCACGAGGGCGAACAACCCCACCAGACCGACGGCGAACGACGACCTCGTCAGGTCGTAGACCTGGATCGCCACAGCGACCGTGGTCATCTGCTGTCCGAGCTGGGAGACGGACGTGCCGAACCACAGCCGCCGGTAGTCGCGCGAGTGCTGCAACGGGCGTACGTCGGTGAGCACGGCACGCATGCGCTGACGGATCCGCACCGGGCAACTGTTTCACGACCGGAAATCCTGCTTGTGCGCGAGCCACGCGGCGACGTAGCCTCGCCGTACACGAGAAAGGAGGTGGTCCAACAGATGATTTCTCTGCGGACTCGTGAGGTGGCTGCTCACTAGCAGCTCACCGGTAGTTGTCACCGACGCCGCCGTGAGCGGCTGGTGAAGTTCCAAGCAGTCACCCGACCCGCGGGCGAGCCGGAAACTAGTCCCCCGGCTGCTTGTCGTCTGGCAAGGCGCCCGCGGGTCGCTTCATGCCCGGAGTCCGCCCGGAGTCCACCCGGAGTCCACCCGGAGTCCGCTCAGGGCGCCAGCCTCTCGACCACCCACGTGTCGTCGGTACGCCGGTAGCGCAGCCGGTCGTGCATGCGGTCCGGGCGTCCCTGCCAGAACTCCACGACGACGGGCTCGACGACGTACCCGCCCCAGAAGTCGGGTCGCGGCACCGGCTCTGGCTCCGGCCAGCGCGTCTCGAGCTCGGCGTACGCCTCCTCCAGCGCCTCCCGGTTGGGCACCACCGACGACTGCGCCGACGCCCACGCGCCCAACTGCGCTCCTCGGGGGCGGGTCGCGAAGTAACGGTCGTTAACCGCGGCGTCCAGGCGGCTGGCGTACCCTTCGACGCGCACCTGACGCTCCAACGGGTGCCACGGGAACAGCAGGCTGCAGCGCGGGTTCTGGGCCAGGTCGGCACTCTTGCGTGACTCGTAGTTGGTGTAGAACGCCAGCCCGGCCGCATCGAGGCCCTTCAGCAGCACCATCCGCGACGACGACAGCCCGTCGGGGTCGACGGTGCCGAGCACCATCGCGTTGGGCTCGTGCAGACCCGCCATGTGCGCCTCGGCCAGCCAACGCGCCAGCTGTACGTCGGGCGTCGTGGCGAGGTCGGTCTCGGCCAGGCCACCGGTGGTGTACTCACGACGCCATGCGGTCACCGACTTGTCGTTCACCCTGCGACCCTAGCCAAGCAGGCTCCAGC
>JBOHDD010000150.1:0-2154 GCA_050699155.1 Nocardioidaceae bacterium | reverse complement strand
TGCGCGGTCGAGGACGGCCTCGAACTTGATCCTCTCGTTGCAGCGCACGCACGGGTTGGGGGTGCGGCCCGACTCGTACTCCGCGACGAAGTCCTCGACGACCTCGGTGTGGAACCGCTCGGCCATGTCCCACACGTAGAACGGGATGCCGACCACGTCGGCGGCGCGGCGGGCGTCGCGGGCGTCCTCGAGCGTGCAGCAACCCCGGGCACCGCTGCGGTAGGACTGCGCGTTCCTGGACAGCGCCAGGTGTACGCCGGTGACGTCGTGCCCGGCCTGCGCCGCACGCGCGGCGGCGACCGCCGAGTCGACGCCACCGGACATCGCTGCCAGCAGCCGCATGCTCAGCGCCCTCCGTCGTCGGCGGCACGCGCTGCGCGGGCCCGCTGCACCGCGGGCGCGATGACCTGCAGCAGGTTGTCGACGTCGTCAGCGCTGGACCCGTGTCCCAGCGAGAATCGCAGCGAGGCGCGGGCGGAGGCCTCATCGCGGCCCATCGCGAGCAGCACGTGGCTCGCCTGCGGGACTCCGGCCGAGCATGCCGAACCGGTCGAGCAGGCGATGCCCTGGGCGTCGAGCAGCATCAACAACAGGTCTCCCTCGCAGCCTGGGAACGTCAGATGGATGTTGCAGGGTAGCCGGTGATCGATGCCCGGGTGGGGGTCGCCGTTGAGCACCGCGTCTGGCACCTGCTCACGAACCCCGGCGACCAACCGGTCGCGCAGCGTCGCGGATGCGGTCGCGTGCTCCGGCTGTCGCTTCACTGACAGCTCGACGGCGGCCGCCATGCCGGCGATCGCCGCGGTGTTCAGCGTCCCGGAGCGCACGTCCCGCTCCTGGCCCCCGCCGTGCAGCACCGGCACCAGCTGCACCTCGCGGCGTACGACGAGCGCACCCGCACCGACGGGCCCGCCGAACTTGTGCGCAGAGACGGTGAGCGCGTCCACACCACTGCCGTCGAAGTCGACCGGCAGCTGGCCGACTGCCTGCACGGCGTCGGTGTGCACCGGGATGTCGTGCTCATGCGCGAGCGGCACGATCCGGTCCAGGGGCTGCACGGTGCCCATCTCGTTGTTGGCCCACATCACCGTCACCAACGCGACCGACTCCGGGTCGTCCGCGATGGTCCGGCGTACTGCATCGACGTCGACCCGCCCGAGCCGGTCCACCGGCAACAGCTCGACCACGGCACCCTCCTCGGCCTCGAGCCAGTGCAGCGGGTCGAGAACGGCATGGTGCTCGACCGCGCTGGCGAGGATGCGGGTACGGCGTGGGTCGTCCCGGCGGCGGGCCCAGAACAAGCCTTTGACCGCGAGATTGTCCGCCTCGGTGCCCCCGGCGGTGAACACCACGTCGCTCGGCCGGGAGCCCAGCGCCAGGGCTACCGCCTCCCGGGACTCCTCGACGACCCGGCGAGCCTCCCGACCGGAGGCATGCAGGGACGACGGGTTGCCGCCCGCACGCAGGTGCTCCGACATCGCTGCGAGCGCCTCGGGAAGCATGGGCGTCGTCGCGGCGTGGTCGAGGTACGTGACCGATGGGTTCATGACCAGTCAAGGGTAGTCGGCGTACCCCAGAGCGCCCGGCCGTCTCGGTCGGGTCAGGCCTTGTGCTTGGTGACCGCTTCGGTGGCGGCGGGCAGGATCGTGTGCAGGTCGCCGACGACACCGAAGTCGGTCATCTCGAAGATCGGGGCCTCGGCGTCCTTGTTGACCGCGACGACCGTCCTCGAGGTCTGCATGCCGGCCCGGTGCTGGATCGCGCCGGAGATCCCGGCCGCGATGTAGAGCTGCGGCGACACGGTCTTGCCGGTCTGCCCCACCTGGTAGGAGTGCGGGTACCACCCGGAGTCGACCGCCGCACGCGAGGCGCCGACGGCGGCACCGAGGACGTCGGCGAAGGCCTCCACCGGCTCGAAGTTACCACCGGTGCCGCGACCGCCGGAGACCACGATCGCGGCCTCGGTCAGCTCCGGCCGCCCGGTCTGCTTGCGCTCCTCGCTGGCAGTGATCCGCGCGGTCTTTGCGGCCTCGGAGATGCTCACCTCGACCTTCTCCACCACGGCCGCACCCTCGGCCGGCTCCGGGGTCGCCGAATTCGGCTTGACGGTGATGATCGGCGTGCCCTTGCTCACGTGCGCCCTGACCGTGTAGC
>JBOHDD010000149.1:0-5269 GCA_050699155.1 Nocardioidaceae bacterium | reverse complement strand
GACTCCGGACGCGATACCCGGTAGAAAGGCACCGGCAGCTCGGAGGTCAGGTGCAGGGCCATGTGAGGCCAAGGGCCCATGTTCGCCGGCTCGTCCTGCACCCAGCGCACCTCCTGCAGGTGTGGGTAGCGTTTCAGCTCGGTGAGGAGGTCCTCGACCGGACGCGGGAAGAGCTGCTCGAGCCGCACGAGTGCAGTCGTCGGGGAGTCGCCCTCACGCTTCTTCCGCTCGGCCAGCAGGTCCCAGGTGATCCGCCCGGAGCACAGCAGTACCTTCTCGACCTTGTCCGCGTCCACGGCGTCGTCGCCGACCACGGGGCGGAAGTGGCCCTCGGTGAAGTCGGCCGGCTGCGACGCGGCGTCCTTGCGTTTCAGCATGGACTTCGGCGTGAACACGATCAGCGGCTGGTGCGCATCGCCGAGCGAGTGCCGGCGCAGCAGATGGAAGTAGCTTGCCGGGGTCGACGGCTGGGCCACCGTGAACGCGTCGCCGGCGGCGAGGGTGAGGAACCGCTCGATCCTCGCCGAGGAGTGGTCCGGCCCTTGACCCTCGTAACCATGCGGCAGCAGGAGTACGACGCCCGAGCGCTGGTTCCACTTCGCCTCGCCCGAGGAGATGAACTCGTCGATCACGACCTGGGCACCGTTGGCGAAGTCGCCGAACTGGGCCTCCCAGCACACGAGCGTGTCAGGGCGGGCGACCGAGTAGCCGTAGTCGAAGCCCATCGCGGCGTACTCGCTGAGCAGCGAGTCGTAGATGAAGAACTGCGCCTGGTCGTCAGACAGGTGCTGCAGCGGTGTCCACTCCTTGGCGGACTTGCGGTCGATGATGGTGGCGAACCGCTGCACGAACGTCCCTCGACGCGAGTCCTGTCCGGACAGCCTGACGGCGCGGCCCTGCATCAGCAGTGAGCCGAACGCGATGATCTCGCTGGTGCCCCAGTCGATCGGGCCCTCGGTGATCGCCGACGCTCGACGCTGGAGCTGCGGGAGCACCTTCGGGTGCACCGTGAACTCGTCCGGCACGGAGGTGTACGCGTCTGCCACCCGCTTGAGCACGTCGAAGGGCACGGCGGTCTCGAAGTCGTCGCTGCTCTTCTCGGGGTAGAGCGGAACGGTCACGTAGTCGTCCGGTTGGCTCTTCGCCTCACGGACCTCCTTGAAGACCCGCTCGAGCTGCTGCTGGTAGTCCCGCAGCGCCTGCTCGGCCTCCTCGACCGTGATGTCGCCGCGACCGATGAGGGCCTCGGTGTAGAGCTTGCGCACCGACCGCTTCTGCTCGATCAGGTCGTACATCAGGGGTTGGGTGTACGACGGGTCGTCGCCCTCGTTGTGGCCACGGCGGCGGTAGCAGATCAGGTCGATGACGACGTCCTTCTTGAACGCCTGGCGGTACTCGAAGGCCAGCCGCGCCGTGCGGATGCAGGCCTCGGGGTCGTCGGCGTTGATGTGGAAGATCGGTGCCTGCACCATCCGCGCGACGTCGGTGCAGTACAGCGACGAGCGGGACGCGGCCGGTGAGGTGGTGAAGCCGACCTGGTTGTTGACCACCACGTGCACCGTGCCGCCGGTGCGGTAACCGCGCAGCTGCGAGAGGTTGAGCGTCTCGGCGACGACGCCCTGCCCGGCGAACGCGGCGTCGCCGTGCACGAGCAGCGGCAGGACGGGGAACTCCTCGCCCCGGTTGAGGATGTCCTGCTTGGCGCGGGCGATCCCCTCGAGGATCGGGTCCACCGCCTCGAGGTGTGAGGGGTTGGCGGCCACCGAGACCTTGATCCTGTCGCCGTTGCCGGCGGTGAACTCGCCCTCGGCGCCGAGGTGGTACTTCACGTCGCCTGAGCCCTGGACCGTCCGCGGGTCGATGTTGCCCTCGAACTCGCGGAAGATCTGTGAGTAGCTCTTGCCGACGATGTTGGCGAGGACGTTCAGCCTGCCCCGGTGCGCCATCCCGACGCAGACCTCGTCGAGGCCGCTCTCGGCGGCCGCCTCGCAGATCTCGTCGATCAGCGGGATCGTGGTCTCTCCACCTTCGAGGCTGAACCGCTTCTGGCCGACGAACTTGGTCTGCAGGAAGGTCTCGAACGCCTCGGCCTGGTTGAGCTTGTGCAGGATCCGCAGCTGCTCCTCGCGCGGTGGCTTCTTGTGCGGCTGCTCGATCCGCTCCTGCACCCAGCGGCGCTGCTCCGGGTCCTGGATGTGCATGTACTCGATGCCGACGGTACGGACGTACGAGTCGCGCAGGATGCCGAGGATGTCGCGCAGCTTCATGATCCGGCGGGCGGACCCGAACGAGCCGGTGGCGAACTCGCGGTCGAGATCCCACAGCGTCAGGCCGTGCGTGCCGATGTCGAGGTCGGGGTGGCTGCGCTGCTGGTACTCGAGGGGGTCGGTGTCGGCCATGATGTGGCCGCGGACGCGGAAGGCGTGGATCAGCTCCTGGACGCGTGCCTGCTTGCTGACCTCGTCCTCGTGGCTCGCGGAGATGTCCGCGGCCCAGCGAATGGGTTCGTAGGGGATCCGCAGCGAGTGGAAGATCTCGTCGTAGAAGCCGTCCTGGCCGAGGAGCAGCATGTGCAGCCGCCGCAGGAACTCACCGGACTGCGCGCCCTGGATCACCCGGTGGTCGTAGGTCGACGTCAGGGTCATCACCTTGCTGACCGCGTTGCGGGTCAGGGTCTCCTCGGCCGCCCCCTGCCACTCCGGCGGGTACTCCATCGCGCCCACGCCGACGATGGCGCCCTGTCCCTTCATCAACCGTGGCACGGAGTGGTTGGTGCCGATCGTTCCCGGGTTGGTGATGGTGATCGTGGTGCCCTGGAAGTCGGGCAGGGTCAGCTTGCCGTCGCGCGCCTTGCGGACGAGCTCTTCGTACGACGTCCAGAAGGTGGCGAAGTCCATCGCCTCCGCACCCTTGATCGACGGCACCAGGAGCTGTCGGGTGCCGTCAGCCTTCGGCAGGTCGATCGCGAGCCCGAGGTTGGCGTGCTTGGGCACGATCTGCGCGGGCTTCCCGTCCACCACGTCGAAGCCGATGTTCATCTCCGGCATGGCGCCCAGGGCCTTCACCAGGGCGTACCCGATGATGTGCGTGAACGACACCTTGCCGCCTCGAGCACGTGCGAGGTGGTTGTTGATGACGATCCGGTTGTCCCAGAGCAGCTTGACGGGCACGCTGCGCACGCTGGTTGCGGTGGGGACGCTGAGGCTGGCGTCCATGTTCGCCACGGTGCGCGCCGAGGCGCCCCTGAGCGGCCTGAGCTCCGGCTCGTCGCTGGCCTCGGGCTTGTCCTGCTTCGGCTGCTCCTTCGGGATCGGCTTGGCGGTGACGGGTGCGTGCGTGCCGGAGCCCGCCATCGCCTGCCCGGTCCTGCCCGTCTGGCCGGAAGCGGCCGGAGCCTCGGCGCGGTCGGCCACGGCACCGGTGGCCGCGTCGGGGGTCTTGGCTCGTGGCGTGCTGGAGGGCCGCTGGTCCTTGGCCACCGGCTGCGGGTCCGCTGTGTCTCTCGCGGCGGTGGGGCCGGGGTCGCTGGACGCGCCGGTCTCCGCGGGCTGGAAGGTCTTGAAGAAGTCCAACCAGGCCTTGTCGACGGAGCTGGGATCCTGCCGATAGCGCTCGTACATCTCGTCGACGAGCCATTCGTTGGCGCCAAATGCCGACAGTGGGTTGTCTTCGGGGGACTCGGGCACGGGCTCGATCGCCTCTTCCAGGTGCATCAGTAACACGGAGTACGACGCCAAGGCTAGTCGGGACCGGTGCGGGAGAGTAGACAGGACCAACTGGTGTCGCAGGTCTCACTCTACGAACGTGTCGAACGATGCGTCAGGCGGGCGGTCCCGGGTGTGGGCCCGGAGTTTGAGGCGGTGGCCGCGGGCAATGCTGGGGATGATGCGGAAACGAGGGCGGACCACCCGTGCGGCAGCGGCGGCGCTGCTGTTGCTGCCCGTCGTCGCCTGCACCGGTGAGTCCGGAACCGGTCCGAAGGGCGCGGAGCCCAGCCCCACGTCTACCGGCTCGGCCCCGTCGCTGCGCGAGCGGGCCGCCCCCTACGATCTGGCGTACAGGCAGGTCGCGGGCAAGCTGCCTCGAGGCGAGCGCGAGCGGCTGCTGCGGGCCATCACCCGTCCGGTGCGCGCGTGGGCGGCCGGCGGGTTCGTCGACGGTCCGTGGCCGCGGCGGCGTTTCAAGCCCGCGTTCTCGCCGTTCACACGAGACATCACCGGCGCCGCCCGGCAGGACGCGCGGCTGCTGACCATGTACGCCGTCGCGCCGTCGCTGGTGGACGTCGTGCCGCTGCGCCGTCGGGTCCGGTTGTCCGTCACGGTCCCGAGAGACCGGCCGGTCGGTGCGACCGCGAGTGTTGATCTCAGGTTCCTGGGCCTCACGGAGCGGAGCCGGCGGGTCCGGGTCAGTGTTCGCGGCGACCTGTACCTGAGCCGGCCGGATGCCCGTGGCTGGCAGATCTTCGGGTACGACGTGGACCGCTGGGTCGAGCGTGGCGCGATGATCGACGGAGGTGGAGCGTGATGGTGGCCAGGATGCGCAGATGGTCGACGTACGCCGTGCTCCTCACCCTGGTGGCGGTGCTCGTACCGAACTCCGCACACACCGAGGCCGACTTCGCACTGCTCAAGGTGGAGCACGCGACGACGGTGGACCGGCCGCGCGACGTGATCTGGCTGCTCACGCTGGGGTCCGACGCGCGCAAGGGTCAGTCGATCCCCAACAGCCGGGCCGACTCCATCCATCTGGTGGGTGTCAACGCGAAGACCGGGCACGGGGTCGTCGTGGGTCTCCCGCGCGACTCCTACCTTCCGATCCCGGGCCACGGCAGCGACAAGGTCAACGCCTCGATGGTCTTCGGTGGACCCCAGCTGACAGCCAGGACCGTCGGGCAGTTCGCCGACATCCGGCTGGACTACGTGTTCCTCACCGACTTCAGCGGCTTCGCCGGCATGATCCACCACCTCGGCGGCATCGAGGTGCGTCCGCCGCAACCGATGAGTGGGGTCGGTCACTCGTTCGGCGCGGGCAAGCAGCGGATGAACGGCAGCGAGGCGCTGTCCTTCTCCCGGATCCGCTACGGCCTTCCCCGTGGTGACTTCGACCGTTCCCTCAACCAGGGACGGGTCCTCAAGGCCGGACTGGCGCGGGCACGGGAGCTCGCTGACCGTCCCGGCAGGTTCGAGCGGATGATGGTCTCGGCGATCACGCGGATGCGCAGCGACCTGTCGCCGGCGCAGCTGTACCGGCTGGGCAGGGTGATGCTCAC
>JBOHDD010000148.1:0-3242 GCA_050699155.1 Nocardioidaceae bacterium | reverse complement strand
GCTCACGGGACCGCTCGCGGTTCCGCCGCCGGCGAGGTGCTCCTGCGACGACCGGATGCCCGACAGGTTGATGCCGGACCCGGAACCACCTTTGAAGATGATCCCCTCTTCCCGGTACCAGTTGAGGATCCCGTCCATCGTGTCGTCGACCGCGAGGATGAAGCAGTTGTGCACTCGGAGGCTGTCGCTGACGTACTCACCGCTCTCGGTCTGGATGTCGTAGACGTCCATCTCGCCGCGCGGTTCGATGCGCGCGACCTCGAGATGCTTCACCGGCAGCGCGCCACGCCCTGGCTTGTCGAAGCTGGCCTCCAGCTTCTCGGCCTTGACCGGGTCGATGAACCCGACGGCGTCGGCGAACGTCCGACGGTCGCCGGCGTTCTGGATGCGCAGCGTCCAGCAACCCTTGCGGTCGCCGCGACGGTCCTTCTTGTACCCGACCCGGGCGAAGACTCCGAAGCGCAGCAGCAATGCCTGCATACCCCGGATGTGCTGCTCACCGACCATGTCCACCTCGAGCACCGTGGAGCGCTCCCGCGACGACACGAACCCCTCAGCCTGGAAGATGCTGCGCAGGTACGCCGCCACGACAGGCAGTGGAGCCGTGAAAAGCCGCTGAGGGACCTCCATGTCGACGCCACGTGCACGCAGGTTCCACGCGCCGACGAACTCGTCCAGGCACTTGCCGTACAGCCGCGTGCGCCGGCAGTCGAGGGTCTTGTCCTGCGTGACAACCGCCCGCTCGTGGCAGTGCACGCCAGGGAACACGGTGTCCAGGGCGCTGGTGACCCAGTCCAGCTCGGCAGCCGTGACGGTCATGGCCTCGATGGTGAGCGACCTGTTGGTCCCGGTGTACTGGCCGACGAAACCATCGGACTGGAGCCATCCGGCGAGGGCGGCCTCGGCGATCTCTCGTGGGTCGATCTCTGCATCGCCGTGTGAGTCACGACGGTGCCACTCGAGCTTGTCACCCTCCCGCAGTGTGCCCGCCTCGACGAACCGGCCGGTGTGATCGCCCGTGGCCTTCCACACCAGGTGGTCGGCAGTCACGTCGAGCCCATAGCCCGCCTTGGTGTGGATGCGCAGGACGTCCTTGGTTCCGTTGGACTTCGTGGCCACGACACGGGTGAGCCCGTGTGCGTCGTGCACCTTGGTCCCGACTGCGTCGTCCTCGACGAGCTTGCCGATCGGGACGAGTCCGTCCGGCGTGCTCACCAAGGCGTCGTAGGGCTGGCACGCGGAGACCTGCTGCGGTGACGACGTACCGACGTTGAACCACACGGGAGAGTTGAAGCTGAAGTACTGATGCAGCAGCAGCCAGGTGAGCTCGTGCTCGAAGATCTCCGCATCCTCGGGCGTGGCGAAGTAGCCGTCGGCCTCACCTGACCTGCGGTAGGTCTTGACCACGCGGTCGATCAGCTGCTTGAGGCTCCACTCGCGCTCGTCACTGCCGACGGCTCCGCGGAAGTACTTGGACGTGACGATGGTGGTGGCGTTCATGCTCCACGCCTCGGGGAACTCCACCCCGCGCTGCTCGAAGACCGTCTCGCCGGTCTTCCAGTTCTGCTGCACGACGTCGCGACGCTCCCACGCCACCTCGTCGTACGGATGAACGCCTTCGGTGGTGAAGGCGCGGCGCACCTTCAGGCCACCCCTGGCCGCCGCTCCGCGCCTCGTCGAGCGTGCGGGGCCACTCACCGTCTCTGTCATGGACCTCTCCCTGGTCTCTTCGTCGCTTCTCGTCTCGTGCTTCTTCTTCACTTCTTGGTGGCCCGCCGGCGCAAGGCTTCCCCTCCCTGCGCCGGCGGGCAGTCTGTGTCAGGTGCGTTGCGGATAGACCTTCTCGTCGGTCGTACGCCGGGGCACCACGCCCGCGTCGGCAGATGTGGGGTCGGGCCGGCTCGCCACCCGCTCGGCCCGCAGCATGGCGATCTCGGTCTCGAAGTCGTCGGCGGAGTCGAAGCCGCGGTAGACGCTGGCGAACCGCAGGTAGGCCACCTCGTCGAGCTCACGCAGCGGCCCCAGGATCGCCAGTCCGACCTCGTGGGCGGGCACCTCGGCCCAGCCGCTGGCGCGCAGGGCGTCCTCGACCCGCTGCCCGATCCGGGCCAGGTCATCGTCACCCACCGGGCGGCCCTTGCAGGCCTTCGCCACTCCGGCGATCGCCTTGGCCCGGTCGAACGGCTCGGTCGCACCCGACTTCTTGAGCACCGCGAGCTGCATCTGCTCCACGGTGCTGAACCGCTTGTCGCACGCCGAGCACATCCGGCGCCGGCGGATCGCACCACCGTCGTCGGCGGTGCGCGAGTCGATCACGCGGGTGTCGGTGTGGCGGCAGAAAGGACAGTGCATCGGTGCGCTTCACACCTCCCTCGCGTGATCCCGGTCTGGGGACGGATCTGTGGATCTCCTGTTGACAGACCGAGGACGGTTGTGGAACACCGACCACAATCTGTGGACGACTTACATGCCTGTAACTACTAGATCTAGGGGTAACGCTACGTCGTACCCCCGGGCAACGCAAGGGCGGCACCGGACGCGTTTCGGCCGGCCACGTTTGTGCAGGTCAGCGGCCATTTCGGACATCTCGCTCCCGCGTGTCGCACCACATCCGTCACATCAACCTCACCCGTCCAAGAGCCGCCCCGACCCACCGCGCGCTGAGAGGGACATTGCGGGCTCTGTGAAACAATCGGGCGGCCACGCTGCCATCGCCACACCCACCCCACGTGCTCGACCTTGGAGTTTCTTGTGCACTCGCTCGCCACGGCATCCGAGCCCGCCATCGGTTCGACCCGCCTCCGGGCGGCGGGCTGGGCCCTGCACCTGTACACCGCCAGTGGGACGGTGCTGGCCCTGCTCGCAGTCGTGACGGCGACCAACGGCGACGCGATCGGCACGCTGTGGCTGCTGCTGGCGGCGCTGGCGATCGACGGCACGGACGGCATGCTCGCCCGTCGGCTGCGGGTCAAGGAGACGATCCCGTGGTTCGACGGTGCACGGCTCGACGACATCGTCGACTACATCACCTACGCGTTCGTCCCGGTCGTCCTGCTGTGGACCGGCGACTACCTGCCCGCCGGCGCCCTGGGTGTGGCGTTCGCGGCCCTGCCGCTGCTGGCGTCCAGCTTCCAGTTCTGCCGGGTGGACGCCAAGACCGAGGACCACTTCTTCCTCGGCTTCCCCAGCTACTGGAACGTCGTCGCCTTCTACGTCATCGTGCTCGGGCTGTCACCGGCGGC
>JBOHDD010000147.1:0-6069 GCA_050699155.1 Nocardioidaceae bacterium | reverse complement strand
CTCTCCCACCGCAGGCTCATCAGCCACAGCGTCGGGTCCTCTGTCGCGCGACCGACACCCCCGTCGACGTACCCGGGCATCGCCGCGAGGGCGCGCAACGCGGTCTGCGCGCGGTCGAGAAAGTCCGCCGCCCCGGTGTCGGGCAGGCGGAAGCGGATCGCGACCAGCACGTCAGCCCCATGCACCGAGTATCCGGGTGACGGCGACTCCCGTCACGATCGCGAGCATCAGCAGCCGGACGAGCCGAGCGCCGCGGCCGAGCTGCGGCCAGGCCAGGTAGGCCAGCCAGAGCAGGAAGACCGCGACCAGCAACAGGCAGAGACCACCGAGGACCGGGCCGGCGTACAGGCCGGCGAGCACCAGCAGGACGGTGGCGGCCGGGACCACCCAGCGGGGCATGCGGTGCAGTCGTGCGAGCAGCGCGTAGCTGCGCCTGTTCACGCGTTGACGCGTGCGTGACTCCTGGGACCCGGCAGCGGTACGGCGAGCGTTGGACACGCCCACATCGTCTCAGACGAACTGGCGGCTCAGCTTGGCGTGCCGGTTGACGTCTTTGTAGAGCAGGTAGCGGAACCGGCCCGGGCCGCCGGCGTAGCAGGCCTGCGGGCAGAACGCCCGCAGCCACATGAAGTCGCCCTCCTGCACCTCGACCCAGTCGTTGTTGAGCAGATAGACCGCCTTGCCCTCCAGCACGTAGAGCCCGTGCTCCATGACATGGGTCTCCGGGAACGGGATCACCCCCCCGGGCTCGAAGTTCACGATGTTGACGTGCATGTCGTGGCGCACGTCGAGAGGGTCCACGAAGCGCTGGGTGGTCCACCGGCCCTGGGTATCGGGCATCTCCGCGCCCTCGACGTCGGTCTCGTCGGTGACGAACGGCCCAGGCACGTCGACGCCCTCCACCCGCTCATATGCCTTGCGGATCCAGTGGAAGCGCGCCACGTCGCCGCCCCCGTTGCGCAGCCGCCAGTCGCAGCCCGGCGGGACGAACGCGTACCCGCCGGGTCCGAGCCGGTGGCTCTCCCCGGCGACCGTCAGGGACAGGTCTCCCTCGACCACGAACAGCACGCCCTCAGCCCCCGGGTCGAGCTCCGGGCGGTCGCTGCCGCCACCCGGGGAGACCTCGACGATGTACTGGGAGAAGGTCTCGGCGAACCCCGACAAGGGCCGGGCGATCATCCACAGCCGGGTCTGCTCCCAGAACGGCAGCGCGCTGGTGACGATGTCGCGCATCGTGCCCCGCGGCAGGACGGCGTACGCCTCGGTGAAGACCGCTCGGTCTGTGGTGAGGTCGGTCTGCGGGGGAAGCCCGCCCGTGGGCACGTAGTAGTGCGGGCGACGACGAGGCGTCATGTTTCTCCTCTTCTCAGCAGCCGTCCACGCGGCTCGCTCTCGATCTGCACGCGCCGTCCGCGGAGCCAGGTGCTGCGGACCACCCCGGCAAGGTCACGCCCGGCGTACGGCGTCACCGGGTTGCGATGCTGCAGTCGGCCGACGTCGACCACGAACACCTCCTCAGGAGCGAACACGCACAGGTCCGCCGCGTAGCCGAGGGAGATGCGGCCCTTGTCCAGGAGGCCCGTGTGCTCGGCCGGACGCTCGCACATCCACCGCACGACGTCGGTGAGGGGATGACCGCGCCTGCGGGCCTCGGTCCAGACCGCTGACAGGCCGAGCTGCAGGGACGAGACGCCTCCCCACGCTTCCCCGAAGTCTCCGGTGTCGAACCGCTTCAGCTCCGGCGTGCACGGCGAGTGATCGGTGACGACACAGTCGATGTCGCCGTCGGCCAGCCCCCGCCAGAGCCGCTCGCGGTTGTCGGCCTCCCGGATCGGTGGACAGCACTTGAACTGCGTCGCACCGTCGGGTATCTCCTCGGCGGTGAAGGTGAGGTAGTGCGGGCAGGTCTCGACGGTGATGGGTACGCCGTCACGCCGCGCAGACGCGATCGTCGACAACGCGTCCGAGCTCGACAGGTGCAGCACATGCACCCGGCACCCGGTCCGGCGCGCCAGCTCGACGACCTGCGCGACGGCGACGTTCTCGGCGTCACGCGGGCGCGAGGCGAGGAAGTCGGCGTACGCCCTCCCGTGCGCGGCCGGTGCGCGGTCGACCGCGTGCGAGTCCTCGGCGTGCACGATCAGCAGTGCCCCGAGCGCCTGCACCTCCCGCATCGCGTCCTCCAGCTGGCGGGCTCCGAGGTGCGGGAACTCGTCGACCCCCGAGGGCAGCAGGAAGCACTTGAAGCCGTAGACGCCGGCGTCGTGCATGCCTCGCAGGTCTGCGACATTGCCGGGGACGGCACCTCCCCAGAACCCCACGTCGACCGAGCACTGCGCCTGTGCTGTCTTGCGCTTCACCTCCAGGGCACCCAGGTCGACGGTGGGCGGGATGCTGTTCAGCGGCATGTCGACGATCGTGGTGACACCGCCTGCCGCGGCAGCGCGGGTGGCGGTGGCGAAGCCCTCCCACTCGCTGCGACCGGGTTCGTTGACGTGCACGTGGCTGTCGACCACCCCCGGCATCAGCACGACGTCGTCACCGAGGTCGACAACCTGCTCCGCCTCGAGCGGGTGGTCGAGTGCCTCGATCGCCACGATCCGCCCGTGGCGTACGCCGACGCAACGGGACACCTCTCCGGCACTCGTGACGACCCGTAGGGCACGGAACAACAGATCGAGGTCTGTCACGAACGCCTCCTCGGGTGACGGCGCGGCTCTGGCTGCGCCTCGAGGCTACGACACCGTGTCGCCTGCGCCGGTCCGTGAGTCAGCGGTCGACGCGGCCGGACAACTCCTCGACCAGCTTCAGCAGGCCGGTGTGGTCGAGTCCACCGTCGCCGCGCGCGACGAGTGCGGCGACCAGCTGCGACACCACCGCACCCAGCGGCGTTGCCACGCCGGCCTCACGGGCGGCGGACGCGACGATGCCGAGATCCTTGTGGTGCAGCTCGAGACGGAAGCCTGGCTTGAAGTCCCGCTCGAGCATCGCGGCAGCCTTGCGGTCGAGGACCGCGTTGCCCGCGAGGCCTCCGGCGAGGACCTTGACGGCGGCCTCGGTGTCGACGCCGTACGCCTCCAGGAAGACGATCGACTCGGCGACGAGCTCGATGGTGCCGGCGACGATGAGCTGGTTGGCCGCCTTGACCGTCTGCCCCGACCCGGCCGGACCGACGTGCACGATGGTCTTGCCCACCGCTTCCAGCACCTGCTTGGCCTGCGCGAAGTCCTCGTCGGTGCCGCCGACCATGATAGACAGCGCGCCGTCGATGGCACCCTGCTCGCCACCGCTGACCGGAGCATCGAGCACGTGCAGGCCCTCGGCCGCGCCGGCCTCGGCCACACGCTTGGCGACATCGGGTCGGATCGTGCTCATGTCGATGACCAGTGTGCCGGGCCGGGCGCTGCCGAAGACGCCGTCCTCGCCTTCGGCGCCGAGGAGCACCGCCTCGACGTCGGGCGAGTCCGGCAACATGGTGACGATGACGTCGGCGCCCTCGGCCGCCTCCTGTGCGCTGCCGGCGCCCCTTCCCCCTGCCTCGACCAGCGCGTCGACCTTGGGCCTACTGCGGTTGTAGCCGATGACGTCGAACCCGGCGTCGAGGAGGTTCTTGGCCATCGGCATGCCCATGATGCCCAGGCCGATGAATCCGACTGTGGTCATGCTCTTGTCTCCTTGTCTCGGTCAGCGGGTCGGGCTCACGCGGCGCGACGCTCGCGCGGGAGCCAGCCGAGGCTCGCCGGGGTGTCACCCGCGCTCGGCTTGTACTCCAGTCCTACCCAGCCGTCATAGCCTGCCCGCTCGAGATGACCGAGGTACCTGTCGATGGCCAACTCTCCGGTGCCCGGCTCGTTGCGCCCCGGTACGTCGGCGATCTGCACATGTGCGACACGGTCGGCGTAGGCGTCGACCACCTTGTCGAGGTCTTCGCCGTTACCGGCCAGGTGGAACAGGTCGCACAGGAAGCCGACGTTGTCCACCCGCCCCTGCGCGACCACGCGGTCCAGCACATCGATGGAGTCCGCCGCCGTACGCAGCGGGTACGGCTTGGGACCGCTGACGGACTCGACGAGCACCACGCCGCCGACCCGGGCGGCCGCCGTCGCGGCCAGGGTCAGGTTCTCGACGGCCACCTCGTCCTGGTGCTGGGCATCGACCCCGTCGACGCGGTTGCCGTACAGCGCGTTGAACGCCCGGCAACCGAGCCGCTCCCCGATCGACACGGTGACGTCGATGTTGGCCTGGAGCTCAGGGGTCTTCTCCGGCAGCGAGACCCACCCGCAGTCCGGCCCGGCCAGGTCACCGGCGGCGAAGTTGAGGCCCACCAGGGAGACGCCGGCGTCACGCACCGCGGCCACGAACGCGTCGACGTCCGCGTCACCGGGCACCGCCTGGTCCGGCCACGGCCACCAGAACTCCACCGCGTCGAAGCCCGCGGCCCTGGCTGCCGCGGGACGCTCCAGCAACGGCAGCTCGGTGAACAGGATCGAGCAGTTGACGTCGTAGCTGAGGGAGTGGCTCATCGGCAAACACTTTCCGTTGTGCGGAAACATTGTTTTGAAGTATGAAAGGAGGCTAGGTAGGGATCAGAGGGACGTCAAGGCGAACTCGTCACAGTTGACAATGGTTTTCATCTCACTTGATAATGGACGGCATGTCAAGACCCACTGCCGTGCTCGCCGCCGTACTCTGCGGGTCTGTTCTGTCGGCGGGCTGCGGCGGTAGCGCGGCGGGCAACGGCGGGACCACCGTCGTGGCCGCCTTCTATCCGCTCGCCTACGTGGCCGAGCGCGTCGCCGGCAACCATGCCTCCGTCAGCAACCTCACCGCACCGGGGGCCGAGCCGCACGACCTCGAGCTCACGCCGCAGCAGATCGCGGAGGTCGCCGAGGCGGACCTGGTGCTCTATGAGCACGGGTTCCAGCCAGCCGTCGACGATGCCGTCGGTGAGAACGACGACGGCACCGTCGTGGATGCATCCGAGGTCGCCCTCCCGGCGTCGACCGACGACCCCCATCTCTGGCAGGACCCGACGAAGCTCGCCACGGTGGCCGAGGCGATGGCGAGGGCGCTTGCGCGCGCGGACCCGGACCACGCAGGCGCCTACCGCGCCAACGCCGACGCACTCGTGGGTGACCTGCGCGCGCTCGACCGGGACTTTCATGCAGGGCTCGACGACTGCCGACGCCGCACGATCGTCACCAGCCACGCCGCGTTCGGTCACCTCGCACAGAGATACGACCTCGAGATGATCCCGATCACCGGGATCAGCCCGCACTCCGAGCCGAGCCTCGCGCGGCTGGCGGAGCTCGAGGACGTGGTGGCGGACAAAGACGTGACCACCGTGTTCTACGAGACGTTGGCCAGCCCGGACATGGCCCGCACCCTCGCCGGGGAGGTCGGCGTACGGACAGCGGTGCTCGACCCGATCGAAGGACTCTCGGGCACCACCGACGACGAGGACTACTTCTCTCTCATGCGGTCCAACCTGGCGGCCCTGCGCACCGCGAACGGCTGCCGATGAGCGCACCACTCGTGCTCGAGGACGGGGCCGTAGCACTCGGCGGCAGGCCCGTCCTGCGCGGCATCGACCTCACGGTCGGTGAAGGCGAGGTGGTGGCGGTGCTCGGCAGCAACGGATCGGGCAAGTCCACCCTCATCCGGGCCGCGATGGGTCTGGTGCCGCTGGCCCGCGGTCGCGTCGAGCTCTTCGGCACACCCCTCCCCGGCTTCACCTCCTGGGAGCGTGTCGGCTACGTCCCCCAGGGCGCACCCGCCGGCACCGGCGTCCCCGCGACGGTCTGGGAGGTGGTCGCCTCCGGGCGGCTGTCCCGCAGGCGGCTGCTGCGCCCCCTGCGACGCGGCGACCGAGCAGCCGTCCGGTCGGCGCTGGAGGCCGTCGGCCTCGACGACCGCCGCAACGACAGCGCGTCCCAGCTCTCCGGCGGCCAGCAGCAGCGGGTCCTGATCGCCCGGGCGCTTGCCGGTGAACCCGACCTGTTCGTCCTCGACGAGCCGACAGCCGGCGTCGACCTGCGCAGCCAGCTCGCCTTCGCCGAGGCCCTGCAC
>JBOHDD010000146.1:0-2383 GCA_050699155.1 Nocardioidaceae bacterium | reverse complement strand
GGGCGCTGAACGGGGCAGTACGCGCCGACAGGTACAGAGGAGCTCGCGCATGGCCACCGTGACCGCGACTGCGGACAACTTCCAGCAGACCGTGACAGACAACCAGATCGTGCTGGTCGACTTCTGGGCGGACTGGTGCGGGCCGTGCAAGATGTTTGCTCCGGTGTTCGAGGCGGCGGCGGACAAGCACGACGACATCGTCTTCGCCAAGGTGAACACCGAGGCCGAGCAGATGCTCGCCGCCGAGGCCAGGATCACCTCGATCCCCACGTTGATGGCGTTCCGCGAAGGGGTCCTGGTGTACTCCCAGCCCGGTGCACTCGCGTCGGCGTCACTGGAGGAGCTCATCAACGCGGTACGCGATCTCGACATGGACGGCGTACGCCGGCAGATCGCCGAACAGCAGAGCTGACCACAGACAAAGGTGACCGCATCGCCGGCTGGGGGAACAGCGTCAGCGATGCGGTCGGCCTCGAGCCCGGAGGAAGGCTCGCGGGGTCCCGGGTGCCGTGGGGGAGCAGAGGGACCCCGTGGTCCATGGGTCAGAAGCGCGCCCTCCCGACACAGGTCTGTCCGTCACCGAGGCGTACGGCGCGGGCGCGGACGCGATCCCGCCCGGCGCGGTTGTTCTCGAGGTCGCGAACGGTGAAGGAGCCACTGAGGCCGCGGGTGGTGAAGATCTGCCGCCGGGCGCGGCGGTCGTTGTGGAACAGGGACACCCTCCAGCGCTGACCCCGACGGTTCGCGTCGACCTCGAACTCGACCTCGATCCGGCGGTTCTGAGGTGACAGCTTGAGCTTCCAGTCGGCTGCACGGCTGCAGTTGCCGGCGCGAATCGTGTCGGCGTCGCCGGCGAGGGCCGTCGAGGGAGTCAGCACCGCGGCCGCGAGAGCGGCCGCTGCGACTGATGCGCGGAGCTTGTTCACGTACATGGACTCTCCTCTGCGGCTGCGGCCGCTGTCTGCTGCTTACTTGCAGGTTGCAGGCACCGCGCAGCACTCACAATGGGATGTCAGTCCCGGGACGGGTCCCGGGACATCGCCCGCGCCGGGGCCGGTTTTGGTCCCAGTTCGTGGGACTGCGGGGTTGTCCCCAAGCTGGGTTTGGTTGCTGCGGGTGGGTGCGGGTGGTCGGAGTGTTCGATCATGTGTTCTATCGAGTTGTCGTCTTTGGATCGTCTCGGTGAGGCGGTGGCTGGTGTGCGGGCGGACGATCTGGAGTTGTTTGGCGTACTGTCGCGCGTCGCCGCCGAACCACGAGGCGCCCTCGAACTGCCGCTCCATGCCAGCTGCCGTGGACGAGGCCCACTCGGCGGTGGCGGTGTCACCCTTGCTGCCCCGACAGCGCAGCCGACGCGACCCGAGTCCGTTGTCCAGGTCCGAGCGGTCACTGTAGGTGAGTTGTCCAGGTCTCGCCGAGAGACAAAGGGCTGACCGTACGGTGAGGGCATGACGTCGTACCCCCTGGAACCGAGCCGTGCCGAGATGGTGGAGATGGGCCGGATCGCCGTCGATGCGGTCGCCGAGTTCGTCGAGGACCTGCCCGATGCGCCGTCCGTCACCATGGACCACGACCTCGACGGGTTGGTACGCGAGCTGCTGACTCCACCCGGCGAGGGCCCTGGCGACTTCACCTCGCTGCTGGCGCGTCTGACGAAGGCCGCCCGTCCCGGCGTCGAGACCGCCGGTCCGAGCTATCTCGCCTTCATCCCCGGCGGCGGCCTGTTCACCTCGGCGCTCGCCGAGATGGTTGCTCGCGCGCACAACCGCTACACCGGCCTCTCCGCGCTCGCGCCCGGAGCCGTGGCGGTGGAGCACGGTGTGATGCGCTGGCTGTGCGAGGCGTTCGGGCTGCCCACGCAGGCCGTCGGCATCACCACCACGGGTGGGTCGAACGCCACCTTGTCCGCGCTCGTCGCCGCCCGCGAGCGGCTGCTGGGGGAGGAGTTCAGCGACGGCACGATCTACGTCACCGCGCACACACATCTGTGCGTGGCCAAGGCGGCCCAGGTCGCCGGGTTCCCGCGGGCCCGGGTGCGCACCGTCCCCACCACGCCGGACCTGCGGATGGACCCGGCGGAGGCGGCACGGATGATCGCGCAGGACCGGCGGGCGGGTCTGCGACCCGCGGTCCTGGTGGGTACGGCGGGGACCACCGACACCGGCACCGTCGACGACCTCGGCGCGTTGGCCAGTCTTGCCGAGACCGAACGGATGTGGTTGCACGTCGACGGCGCGTACGGCGGGTTCTTCCGCCTCACCGAGCGTGGTCGACGGCGACTCGACGGAATCGACCGGGCCGACTCGATCGTTCTGGACCCCCACAAGGGACTCTTCCTGCCGTTCGGGACCGGTGTGCTGCTGGTACGAGACCGGACCACCCT
>JBOHDD010000145.1:0-3504 GCA_050699155.1 Nocardioidaceae bacterium | reverse complement strand
GAGTGCACGTGCGGGTCGATGAAGCCGGGGAACACCACCTTTCCGGTCGCGTCGACGGTTTCGTCGGCGTCGAGTGAGACGCCTGGGTCGACGAGGGCGGCGATCCGCCCGCCCTCACACAGGATGTCGAGCTCCTGTATTCCGGCGGGTGTGACGACCAATCCGCTGGTGACGAGAAGTCTCATGGGCACCTCCTGGAAGATTGGGGGCCGGGGACTCGTTCCGGCCGGCATTGAAGAAGGAACACCGGGCCGTCTCGGCAGACCAGCGGTGCCTCCACGTCGTCGTCGACGGCTGCCGTCGAGCACCCGTGGCAGTAGCCGAGACCGCAGGCCATGTGCGCCTCGACCGAAACCTGCGCGTCCGCCGCCCACCTACGCGCGAGGGCGCCGGCGAGTTGCTGCAGCCGCGTGGAGCCGCAGGTGGCCACCAGCGATGGCGGACGGGCGTCGAGGGCGTCGACGAGTCGTTCCCGCAGGACGTCAGGATGGGAAGAGCCTGTTTCGTCGTCGACGATGAGAGCGTCCGCGTCCGCCGCGTGATAGATGTCCGTGCCGATGACTGCAGCGGGGTTCCGACCGGACGCGACAGCACTCACCCGCACGTCCGCGTCGGCGGCCGCCTTCGCCAGGAGGGTCAACGAACAAGTACCGATTCCGCGTCCCAGCAGCAGCACATCCCCCGTGCTGGGCAGGTCGAACCCACGCCCGAGCGGGCCGACGACACCGATCCGCTGCCGGGTTGTGAACCCGGCCAGCGTCCGGGTCCCCTCCCCCACCACCGAGTACACGATCACCGCGTGACCGGCGGCAGGGTCGACATCGTAGATCGCCATCGGCCGGGGTAGCACCGGCCCATGCGAGGCGTCGCGGGTGACGGTGACCATCGCGAACTGCCCCGGCTCCGCCCCAGCCAGGTCGGGGGCCTCCAGGACTAGGCGCCAGTAGCGGTCACGTAGCGGCCGGTTGTCGACGACGATGGCGTCGTCCGCGGAGACGGGCGGTCGTGGTCGCGGAGCGAGCACTCGCAATGCTCCGGTCGCGCCGACTTGGTGCGCGTTCAGTGGCGTGGTCGAGATCGGCGTCAAGGTCACGGTCTGTCCTTCGCGGCCGATGTGCCCTGCGCGGCCGGCGGATCAGCGAGGCCGGCGAGTCGCGCATCGAGGTTGAGCAGCGCCGAGGCAAGCACCTGCACCCCCGTTGCGAGGTCGGTGGCCGATGTCCACTCCTCAGGTACGTGGGAGAGGCCGGCCTTGCTGGGGACGAACACCATCCCGGTCGGTGTGAGGCGGTTGATCATCTGGGAGTCATGGCTGGCTCCGGAGGTCAGCACCCGATAGCTGACACCTTGCTGCTGCGCGGCCTCGGTGATGGCCTGCCGTACCCACACCGGCAGCACGACCGGTGACGTGTCGGCCAGTAGGTGTACGTCGAGACGCACTCGGCGGCGGTCGCATGCGGCCTGCACGCGTCGTACGATCTCCGCCGCACTCAAGCGCTGGCGGTCGGCGTCGATGTCCCGGACGTCGACGCTGAGCCGGGTCCTTCCCGGGATCGTCGTGATCGACCCAGGCCAAACCTGCAGCTGGCCCACGGTCGCTCGGGTCCCGTGGTGTCGGGAGTCGAGTGCGATGTCCTCGGCGATGAGCACTGCTTCGGCGGCGGCGGCAAGCGCGTCGGAACGTCCACGCATGGGGGTACCACCGGTATGCGAGGCCTGACCTGTCAAGGTCAGCTCCAGACGGGTGGAGCCCGAGATCAGGTCCACCACCCCGATGCCGACGTCGTCTGCCTCCAGCACGCTGCCCTGCTCGATGTGCAGCTCGAGGAAGGCTGCCCACTCGCTTGCCCGCCAGGTTCTCTGAGCGGCTTCACCGGGGTCGAAGCCGACGGCCTGCATAGCCTCGGCGACGGTGATGGCGTCACGGTCGTTGCGCTCTTGCAGCTCCTCCAGGCTGGACAGCCCGGCGGCGAGCTTGGACCCGATGCAGGCCTGGCCGAACCGTGCTCCCTCCTCCGCGGCGAAGGCCACGAACCGCAGTGGGTGGGTCGTGACGACGCCCTGCGCCGCGAGCAGCCCAGCTACCTCCGCCGCGGCGACGACACCGGCCATACCGTCGAACCGGCCACCGCCGTAGACGGTGTCGAGGTGGCTCCCGGTGCCCAGTGCGGGCGCCCACCGCAGCGTTCCCGCTCGCTCGGCGATGGTGTTGCCGGCCGGGTCGGTATGGACCTCGCACCCGGCTTCGCGCATCCAGTCGGCGAACAGCTCGTGGGCTCGCCTCTCCAACGGGGTGTACGCCAGCCGGGTGACCGGGGGCTGGTTGGGTTCAGTCAACCTTGCCAGCTCGTCCAGGCGCGTCGACAACATCGCCGGATCCGCGCGCAGGGGCGCGTGAGCGGCGCCTGAACGTTGTCTCCCGTTGGCTGCGGACGGGACAACCCACTGGCTCGATGCGCGGGTGTCGGTCATCTCTCGTGAGCTCCACGGACCACGGGCGCGGCTTCGGCCTCCGTGCCGGTGGTTGCGCCGTTCCCAGTGGCCGAGGCCACGGCCACGATCTGGCCGCCGTTGTTCGCGACGACACCGGCCAGGCCGGCGATGTCAGACGCCGCCTGGAGGCTCTCCAGGACGAGCACGGCGGCTGGTTCGTCGTCCAGGTCACGGTCGAGTGAAACCAGTCCTTCGACCTCGAGGGCATGCCAGACGGGGACGCCCAGCTCACGCGCGACAACGTGTGCGAGTACCGCGTCGTCGGCGTTCTCCCAGCAGGCGACCGCCGTCGGCTGCTTGCCGCCGAGCCGGTCGACCACCTCCGTGGCGAGCTTCCGTCCAGCCTCCTCGAGCGCTGCCGGTTCGGCGATGCGGCGGGGCGTGGTCATGTCAGGTCCTGCTGCTGTTGTCATCGACGTGCTCCAAACGGGTCGAGTCGAAGGGGTGTGCGGGGATGGGCAGTTCGCTGAGCCGGAAGAGGGCGTCGAACGACAGCCCGGCTGCAGCGACCGTCTTGCCGCCTCCCTGCTCACGGTCGACGACTGCCAGCACGCGGACCACGTCGGCGCCCAGATCGGCAAGGGTCCCCGCGGCGCGCAGGGCCTGTGCCCCTGTGGTCACGACGTCCTCGACCAGCAGGACGCGCTCTGCTTGGTGCAACTCGCCTTCGACGGTCGTCCGGGTGCCGTGGGGTTTGGGGTTCTTGCGTACGACGACGAAGGGCAGGCCCGTCTCCAGCGACAGCGCCGCGGCAATGGGCACGGCCCCGAGCTCTGCGCCCGCGACCCGGTCGACGTGCGGAGGAATCCGTGCGGCCATGAGGGAGGCCAGTCGCCGTAGCACGGTCGGTTTGGTGGAGAAAAGGTACTTGTCGAAGTAGAAGTCGCTGGCCTGTCCCGACGAGAGCACGAACCGTCCGCGTAGGTGCGACGCCGCGACGATGTCACGCGCGACCTCGTCACGCCGTTCGTCACTGTCCTGGAAGGGGTGGGTCCCAGGGCCGGCCAGCAC
>JBOHDD010000144.1:0-1736 GCA_050699155.1 Nocardioidaceae bacterium | reverse complement strand
GCATCACCGTCGTCGAGGGTGCCGGGCGGCTCGTCGGCCCGCACACCGTCGAGGTCGACGGCACCCGCTACGAGGGGCGCAACGTCGTGCTCGCGTCCGGGTCCTTCTCCAGGTCCCTGCCGGGCCTGGAGGTCGACGGCACCCGGGTGATCACCAGCGACCAGGCACTCAACCTTGAGTCGGTGCCGGGCAGGGCGATCGTGCTCGGCGGTGGCGTGATCGGGGTGGAGTTCGCCAGCGCATGGACGTCGTTCGGCTCCGAGGTGACGATCCTGGAGGCACTCCCCCGGCTGGTGCCCGCGGAGGACCCCGACAGCTCCAAGGCGGTCGAACGGGCGTTCCGCAAACGCAGAATCGGCTTCAAGACCGGCACACCGTTCAAGAGCGTCGAGACGTCGGAGTCCGGTGTCCGGGTCACGACGGAGTCCGGCGACGTGCTCGAGGCCGACCTGCTTCTCGTGGCGGTCGGGCGTGCCCCCAACACCGACGGTCTGGGGTACGCCGAGCAGGGGGTGGAGATGGATCGCGGGTTCGTGCTCACCGACGTACGCCTGCGCACCAACGTCGACGGTGTCTTCGCCGTCGGCGACATCGTCCCCGGGCAGCAGCTCGCACACCGCGGCTTCGCCCAGGGCATCTTCGTCGCCGAGGAGATCGCCGGGCTGAGTCCGCCGGCCATCGACGAGGACGGCATCCCGCGCGTCACCTACTGCGAGCCCGAGGTCGCCTCCGTGGGCCTCACCGAGGAGCAGGCGAAACAGCGGTACGGCGACACAGCGGTCGACTCCCTGACCTACGACCTCGGCGGCAACGGCAGGAGCCAGATCCTCAAGACGCAGGGATTCGTCAAGCTGGTACGCCGGCAGGACGGCCCCGTCGTCGGTGTGCACATGGTGGGCACCCGAGTCGGCGAGCTCATCGGTGAGGCCCAGCTGGTCTACAACTGGGACGCCTTCCCCGAGGACGTCGCGCAGCTGGTGCACATGCACCCCACCCAGAACGAAGCGCTCGGCGAGGCCCACCTCGCGCTCGCCGGCAAGCCGCTGCACTCCCACTCGTAATAGCGTGGCCCTGCAGCACCCGCATCAGCCGGTCGACCTCGACTGAACGACGAAGGAGCACACGATCACCATGCCGGTCTCCGTAACTCTCCCCGCTCTCGGCGAGAGCGTCACCGAAGGCACCGTCACCCGCTGGCTCAAGCAACCCGGCGACACCGTCGAGGTCGACGAACCGCTGCTCGAGGTCTCCACCGACAAGGTCGACACGGAGATCCCCTCCCCGGCGGCGGGAACGCTGCTCGAGGTCAAGGTCTCCGAGGACGAGACCGTCGAGGTCGGCGCCGAGCTGGCCACCATCGGCGAGTCGTCGGAGGCCGGTGGTGACGGCGGCGGTGGCGGCGAGCAGGCGGAGGCACCCGCCGAGGAGGCACCGGCCGAGGAGCCCGCCGCCGAGAAACCGGCAGCGGAGCCCGAGCCGGCGCCCGCGCAGGCAGAGGAGCCCGCGGCCGAGGAGGCACCGGCGTCCGCGGAGACCGAGCAGACTCAGCCGAGTGCCGGCAGCGGGTCCGGCGGTGGCGACAGGACGTCGGTGACCCTGCCTGCCCTCGGTGAGAGCGTCACCGAGGGCACCGTCACCCGCTGGCTCAAGCAACCCGGCGACAGCGTCGAGGTCGACGAGCCGCTGTTGGAGGTCTCCACCGACAAGGTCGACACCGAGATCCCCTCCCCGGCGGC
>JBOHDD010000143.1:0-2974 GCA_050699155.1 Nocardioidaceae bacterium | reverse complement strand
GGGCAGCTCTCGTCCTCGGCTCCGTTGGCCTCCGCGGCACCGACGATGTAGGCCATCCGGTGAGGTGTCCACAGCCTCGCCAGCGCGTCGTCGACCCCGATGCCGTCCTGGGGAACCAGCTCCGGCTGGTCCTTCCCTCCGGTCATACCTGTGTCCGCTGCTCGATCGCCTCGGTGACGCGCGACACCGCCTCGCCGACAGGTACGCCGTTGTCCTGGTCGCCGTTGCGGAACCTGAACGACACCGCGTGGTCCTCCACGTCCCGGTCACCGGCGATCAGCATGAAAGGCACCTTCTGGGTCTGTGCGTTGCGGATCTTCTTCTGCATCCGGTCATCGCCGGTGTCGACCTCGACACGCACCCCCCGTGCCTCCAGCTTCGCCGCCACCTCGCGCAGGTAGTCCTCGTGCCGCTCGGCGATGGGGATCGCGACCGCCTGCACCGGCGCGAGCCACGGCGGGAAGGCACCGGCGTAGTGCTCGGTGAGCACGGCGATGAAGCGCTCGATCGAACCGAACAGGGCGCGGTGGATCATCACCGGCCGCTGCCGAGTGCCGTCGCCGGCGGTGTACTCGAGCCCGAACCGCTCGGGCATGTTGAAGTCGAGCTGGATCGTCGACATCTGCCAGGTGCGCCCGATGGCGTCGCGTGCCTGCACCGAGATCTTCGGCCCGTAGAAGGCGGCACCTCCCGGGTCGGGGATCAGCTCGAGACCGGACTCCTTGCCCACCTCGTCGAGAGTGCGGGTGGCCTCGTCCCAGATGGCCTCCTCGCCGACGAACTTGTCCGGGTCCTTGGTGGAGAGCTCGAGGTAGAAGTCGTCGAGGCCGTAGTCCTTGAGCAGGTCGAGCACGAAGGTCAGCAGGTCGCGGAGCTCGCTCTTCATCTGCGCACGCGTGCAGTAGATGTGCGCGTCGTCCTGGGTCATCCCCCTGACCCGGGTGAGGCCGTGCACCACGCCCGACTTCTCGTACCGGTAGACGCTGCCGAACTCGAACATCCGCAGCGGCAGCTCGCGGTAGGAGCGCCCCCGTGCCTGGAAGATCAGGCAGTGGAACGGGCAGTTCATCGGCTTGAGGTAGTAGTCCTGGCCCGGCTTGGTGAGTTTGCCGTCGTCGTCGTACTCGGCGTCGAGATGCATCGGCGGGTACATCCCGTCGGCGTACCAGTCGAGGTGCCCGGAGGTCTCGAACAGCGCACTCTTGGTGATGTGGGGGCTGTTCACGAAGTCGTAGCCCGCCTCCACGTGCCGGCGGCGCGAGTAGTCCTCCATCTCCTTGCGCAGCACGCCCCCCTTGGGGTGGAACACCGCGAGCCCGGACCCGATCTCCTCTGGGAAGCTGAACAGGTCGAGCTCGGCACCGAGGCGACGGTGGTCGCGCCGAGCCGCCTCCTCCAGCCGGTGCAGGTGGCCGGCAAGCGCCTCCTTGCTCTCCCACGCAGTGCCGTAGACCCGCTGCAGCTGCGGGTTCCGCTCGTCTCCCCGCCAGTAGGCCGCGGCGGTCCGCATCAGCTTGAACGCCGGGATGCGCTTGGTGGTCGGAAGGTGCGGGCCGCGGCAGAGGTCCTTCCACGCGAGCGACCCGTCACGCCTGATGTTGTCGTAGATGGTGAGCTCACCAGAGCCCACCTCGACCGACGCGCCCTCGGCACCGTCCTCGTCGGCCGAGGCTTTGAGGCCGATCAGCTCCAGCTTGTACGGCTCGTCCGCGAGCTCGGAGCGCGCATCGTCGTCGGAGACCACCCGGCGGGAGAACCGCTGTCCCTCCTTCACGATCTTGCGCATCCGAGACTCGATCTTCTCGACGTCGTCCGGATGGAACGCCTGCGGTACGTCGAAGTCGTAGTAGAAGCCGTTCTCGATCGGCGGACCGATCCCCAGTCTCGCGTCGGGGAACAGCTCCTGCACCGCCTGGGCAAGCACGTGCGCCGTCGAGTGCCGCAGGATCGCCCGGCCGTCGGGCGAGTCGCTCCGGACGGGCTCGACCTCGTCGTCCCCGGTCAGCTCGTGGGACAGGTCGCGCAGCTCGCCGGCGACGCGTGCGGCGACCACGTCCGGCTCGTCACGGAACAGCTCCCAGGCCTGCGTACCGGCCGTCACCTTGCGCTCGGCTCGCTGGTCCGGGCCGGTCACGGTGACGACGATGTCGGACACGGGTGCTCCTCGTGGGGTGGGTGTGGCGACGGGACCCCGCGATCGTATCCAGCCGGGGCCGGTGACGTTGAACCGATTACCGCCCGCCGGCCTCGACGGGTTGCTGGCGGTCCCCGAGGTGTTCCCCGAGATGCTCCTCGCGGTACCGCCGCCAGCGCACCATCGTCTGCTCGGTCTCGTGCTGCACGAAGCGGAAGAACTCCCGGGTCTCCACCAGTCGCCGTCCACCGGGACGGTCGGCGCCGATCAGCTCGATCGCCTCGTCGATGCCGACGAGGTAGTGGTCGAAGATCGACATCCGCGCCGCCATGATCGTGCTCCAGACGTCCTCGTCGTACACCCGGAGCAGGTCGCTGCGCGTCCCGGGCTCGCGCTCCCGGAACAACATCCTGGCGTCGAGGAGGTACCGGACGGCGCCGGAGATCGCCGCCGGGCTGACCCGCAGGCCCGCGGCCAGCTCCGCGGCGGTGTAGCGGTCCGAGTCCTCGGCGAGAACGTAGGCGAACACCCGCGCGGCCATCCGGGGCATGCCCGACATCTCCATCGTGTGGGCGAACCGTTCCACCGCGCGCAGCAGGTTCTCGTCCTCGTCAGCCATACAGACATCATAGTCATAAAAATCATTCACACATTAGTGAATCTCGTGTAATCATGGAAGGCATGACCACGGCAATCGCGATCTCCGGGCTGCGCAAGTCCTTCGGTCCCACGCTGGCGCTCGACGGGCTCGACCTGGAGGTCCGCAGCGGCGAGGTTCACGGCTTCCTCGGCCCCAACGGCTCGGGCAAGTCCACCACCATCCGCGTGCTGCTCGGCCTG
>JBOHDD010000142.1:0-6028 GCA_050699155.1 Nocardioidaceae bacterium | reverse complement strand
TGGGCATCCGGCCGAGCAAGCAGCGCGGCCAGAACTTCGTGATCGACGCCAACACGGTGCGGCGCATCGTGCGAATCGCGGACCTGTCGGCCGACGACGTGGTCGTGGAGGTCGGCCCGGGGTTGGGCTCCCTCACGCTGGGCCTGCTGGCCAGCTGTCCGCGAGTGGTCGCGGTGGAGGTCGACTGGGCGTTGGCAGAGGCGCTTCCCGAGACCGTGCGGCGGTACTCACCGACCCTGGCCGGCCGCTTGCAGGTCGTGCACGCCGATGCGCTGCGGATCAGGGAGATCCCCGGTCCGGCGCCGACCGCACTCGTGGCGAACCTGCCGTACAACGTCGCCGTACCCGTGCTGCTGCATCTGTTCGTGCTGCTGCCCTCGCTGCGCCGCACCCTGGTGATGGTCCAGGCCGAGGTGGCCGACAGGCTCGTGGCCGGACCGGGATCGCGCACGTACGGCGTACCGAGCGTGAAGGTCGCCTGGTTCGCCGACGTGCGCCGGGCTGGGAACGTGGGACGCTCGGTGTTCTGGCCCGCCCCCAACGTCGACTCCGCGCTCGTGGCCTTCGACCACCACCCGCCACCGATCACGACCGCCTCCCGGGAAGAGGTCTTCCGGGTCGTGGACGCGGCGTTCTCCCAACGCCGCAAGACCCTGCGCGCCACCCTTTCTGGGCCGGCCGGGTCACCGCAGGCCGCCGAGTCCGCCCTGCGTGCGGCGGGTGTGGACCCCCGCGCTCGTGGCGAGGCGGTCGGCATCGACGCGTTCGCCCGCGTGGCCGAGGCCATCGCCGCTGCCCCGTAGGCTCGTGCCGTGACGAGCGTGACGGTGCGGACACCGGCAAAGATCAACCTGGTGCTGGGGGTCGGGGCGCCACGGCACGACGGCTACCACCCGCTCGCCACCGTCTACCAGGCTGTCGACCTGTTCGACCATCTCAGCGTCTCACCCGCCGCGGAGGAGGAGGTCACGGTCGAGGTGTGCAGCGGTGACCCCGTGGACGCGGCTGCGGAGGCCGCCCCCGGTGACGAGGTGGTCGCCGACGTGCCCACCGACGACACCAACCTGGCCGTGCGTGCCGCACGGCTGCTGGCGCGGAGCACCGGAACGACGGCCGGGGCCCACATGCGGCTGCGCAAGTCGATCCCCGTGGCCGGCGGGCTGGCCGGTGGCAGCTCGGACGCGGCCGCGGCGCTGGTGGCATGCAACCGGCTGTGGGGGACCGGGCTGTCGCCGGAGGACCTGCAGGAGCTGGGTGTGGAGCTTGGCAGCGACGTGCCCTTCTGTCTCCTGGGCGGCACCGCGGTCGGGTCGGGTCGCGGCGAGCTGGTCACACCGGCGCTCACCTGCGGCCGGTACCACTGGGTGCTTGCGGTCTCGTCCGACGGCCTGTCGACACCGGCGGTGTACGACGAGACCGACCGGCTGCGTGCGGGCACCCCGGTCGTCGAACCCGTCGTACCGGAGGCCCTGATGTGCGCGCTCCGTGACGGGGACGCGACCGCGCTCGGTCGGGCGCTGAGCAACGACCTGCAGTCCGCCGCTCTGTCCTTGCGACCCGACCTGGCCGAGCTGCTCGACATCGGCCGCAGCTGCGGGGCGCTGGGTGCCGTCGTCTCCGGCTCGGGGCCCACGTGTGCCTTCCTGGCCAACGACGAGGCGCACGCCATGGACATCGGGGTCGGCCTGGCCAGCGCCGGCCCGTGCAGCGCCGTACACCGTGTCATAGGGCCGGCATCGGGTGCTACGGAGGTCGACGGGTGACCGGCGCGGTCAACCTGGTCAACCTCGAGCGGGTGCACAAGACGTACGGCGAACGCGCGATGCTCGACGAGGTCAGCCTCGGTGTCTCCGCGGGCGACCGGATCGGTGTCGTCGGCCGCAACGGCGGCGGGAAGACCTCCCTGCTGCGGGTGCTGACCAGGGCCGAACCCGTCGACGCCGGCCGGGTCACCCACAACCGTGGGCTGCAGATCGGCTATCTGCCGCAGCGCGACGAGTTCGCCGCAGGCGCCACCGTCCGCAGCGTGGTGCTGGGCGACCTCGCCGACCACGAGTGGGCCGCCGACCCACGCACCCGCGAGATCGTGCAGGAGCTGCTGGCGGGACTCGACCTCGACCGCGCGGTCGGCGGGCTCTCCGGCGGCGAGCGGCGCCGTGCCGGGCTCGCCCGGCAGCTGCTCAGCGACCACGACCTGCTGGTGCTCGACGAGCCGACGAACCACCTCGACGTGGAGGTGGTCGACTGGCTGGCCCGCCACCTGGTGGCACGTTCGGCCGCGCTGGTGGTCGTCACCCACGACCGCTGGTTCCTCGACGCCGTGTGCACGACGACCTGGGAGGTGCACGACGGCCGGGTGGAGTCCTACGAGGGCGGCTATGCGGCGTACGTCCTGGCCAAGGCCGAGCGGGACCGGCAGGTCGCGGCGACAGAGGCGCGACGGCGCAACCTGATGCGCAAGGAGCTGGCGTGGCTGCGACGTGGCCCGCCTGCGCGGAGCTCCAAGCCACGCTTCCGGGTGGAGGCGGCCAGCGCGCTGATCGCCGACGAGCCACCGCCGCGTGACCGACTGGAGCTGCAACGTTTCGCGATGAGCCGCCTCGGCAAGGACGTCGTCGACCTCGAGGACGTCACGGTTGCCCGAGGTGGGCGCGACCTGCTGGACCGGGCCACCCTCCGCCTCGGGCCGGGCGACCGGATCGGCCTGGTCGGGGTCAACGGATCCGGCAAGACCACGGTGCTGCGGCTGCTCGCCGGTGACGTGCCACCCGATGCGGGCCGGCGCAGGCAGGGACGAACAGTCAACCTGGCTCACCTGCACCAGCACATCGACCAGCTGCCCTCGGAGGACCAGGTGCTCGCCTCGGTGGAGGCGGTCCGTCGGGTGGTGAAGCTGCCCGGGGGTGCCGAGCTGACCGCGACCAGCATGCTGGAGGGGTTCGGCTTCACCGGCGACCGGTTGACGGCTCGCGTCGGCGACCTGTCCGGTGGCGAGCGGCGTCGGCTGCAGATGCTGCGGCTGCTGATGGACGAGCCCACCAACGACCTCGACATCGAGACGCTGACCGTGCTCGAGGACTTCCTGGATGCCTGGGCCGGCACGCTGGTGGCGGTCTCACACGACCGCTACTTCCTCGAGCGGGTCTGCGACGAGGTGTGGGCGCTGCTCGGCGACGGGTCACTGCGGATGCTGCCGCGCGGTGTCGAGGAGTACCTCGAGTACCGGCGTCGGTGGCGAGCCTCGTCGGCGTCGTCCGAGCCCGAGCGCGACGCGACAGGGGACGGCGGTGAGCGGCGTACCCCTGCCGCCGAGCAGCGCCGGGCACGCAAGGAGGTGGCGCGCATCGAGCGGCGGCTGGCGAAGCTGTCGGAGAGCGAGAAGCGGCTGCACGAGGAGATGGCCGAGCACGCCACCGACCACGCAGTGCTGGTCGGTATCGACGAACGGCTGCGGGCCGTCGTGGCCGAGAAGGACTCCCTCGAAGAGGCCTGGCTTGCCGCCGCCGAGGTCATCCACGACTAGCTCGGGTTCTCGTCGAACGGCCGCACCAGCGAACGCAGCAGGGCAGCCAGACGCTTGCGGTCTGCAGCGCCGAGGCCGGTGAGCAGGGCTCGCTCGTTGGCCAGCAGGGACGACAGCGCATCGTCGACCCGCGCGCGTCCAGTGTCGGTGAGCTGGACGAGCACACCACGCCGGTCGGTGGGGTCCGGAGCACGCCGGACCAGATCGCGGGCCGTGAGGCGGTCGACGCGGTTCGTCATCGTGCCGCTGGTGACCAGGGTCTCGCGGAGCAGCCGCCCGGGGGAGAGCTCGTACGGCTCACCCGCCCGGCGCAGGGCGGCGAGCACGTCGAACTCCCACGACTCGAGCTGGTGCTGGGCGAACGCCTGGCGGCGTGCGCGGTCGAGGTGCCGCGCCAGCCTGGTCACCCGGCTCAGCACCTCCATCGGAGTCACGTCGAGATCGGGGCGCTCGTGCCTCCACGCCGCGACCAGGCGGTCGACTTCGTCCTGCATGTGCTCAGCCTAGGTGATCAAGACTCTTGACATCGAGAATCTCGACCGAGATCGCCACCGTCGACGATGTGACTAGAGTCGGGTGCATGGACCGTGCCGAGCTGGTGTACAGCGGCGCATCGGTCCAGGCGACCCTCGTCGCGCGCGGCGAGGTCTCCGCACGCGAGGTCACCGAGGCGTGCCTGGCGCAGATCTCCCGGCTCGACCCCTCACTCAACGCGTTCAGGGACGTGTACGCCGAGGAGGCGCTGGCCGCCGCCGACGAGGCCGACCACCTGCTCGCACAGGGCGACCGGCGCCCACTGCTCGGCGTACCCGTCGCTCTCAAGGACGACATCGCGGTCGCAGGCCGGATCACCGGGCGAGGCACGAGCGCCGTACGCCGCCCGGCTGCCGTCGACTCACCGGTGGTGCGGCTGCTCCGGGAGGCAGGCGCGGTCGTCCTCGGCAAGACGCATCTCCCCGAGCTGGCGGTGTACGGCTTCACTGAGACGCGGTCGTTCGGCATCACCCGCAACCCGTGGGACCTCCGGCGTACCCCGGGCGGCTCCTCAGGAGGCAGCGCTGTCGCCGTCGCGGCGGGAATGGTCGGGATCGCGTCGGCCAGCGACGGCGCGGGGTCGATCCGCATCCCCGCTGCCTGCTGCGGGCTGTTCGGGCTCAAGCCCTCGGCCGGGCGCACGGTGGGCAGCGGTGGATGGGGAGGTCTGAGCGTGCAGGGGGCGATGACGCGTTCGGTCGCCGACGCCGCGCTGTACGTCGACCTGATCGGGGATCCGGGCGCCGACCACCTCGTGCCCAGCGTCGGGCGTGACCCGGGACCGTTGGTGATCGGGGTCAGCACGACGCCGATGCGGGTGGGGCTCGCAGGCACCGTCGACGCGGAGATGAGTGCGGTCGTCCAGGAGTACGCCGGTGTCCTGACCAGCCTCGGGCACCGGATCCGCGAGGTGGAGCTCCCCCTGGACCGGGCGGCGCAGGAGTTCTCGCTGCGCTACCTGCGGGCGATCCACGACTCCGCGGACGACCTCGACGACCCGCGCCGGCTGGAGCGTCGTACCCGTGACCTCGTCAGGATCGGCGGAGCCGTCCCGCACCGGGCCGCAGAACGGGCGCTGAGGTCCGGGGAGCGCGACACCGGACGGCTGGCCGACGCTCTGCGGGGGGTCGACCTGCTGCTGACACCGGTGCTCAACCGGCTGCCCGTCGAGGTCGGCAGGTGGTCGCGTGCCGGCGGGCTGCGTACGGCGCTCGGCATGGCACGGGTGTACGGGTTCACGGCACTGTGGAACCACAGCGGCCGGCCGGCCGCATCCGTGCCGGCGGGCCTCAGCCGCGGCGGGCTGCCGCTGTCGGTGCAGCTCGTGGGTCGCCGAGACCACGACGCCGAGGTCGTCGCGGTCTGCGCCCAGGTCGAGCAGGCCAGGCCTTGGGCGCACCTGCGCCCGCGCCCGCGGCCGCGCCCATGAGCGACGCGTCGATGAGCCGGGGGATTCGCATGTCGACGCGCTCGTACGCGAGCTGCGCGAGGAGACCGCGATCGAGGTCCGGCCTGCGGACATCGAAGGTCCGGTGTGGCGCCGTCGGCAGTGTTCGCCGACAACGGTCGCCGCTTCGATCGGCGCGAGCTGTACTTCGGGTGCCGCCTGACCCGCGCCGTCGACGTCGACATGTCGGGTGACGTGTACGGCGCAGAGCACTCGGACCATCGGTGGTGGAGCCTTTGCGACATGCAGGGTTCCGGCGTGGAGTTCGTGCCGCGCGACCTCACGCGGCTGCTGCCGTCGGTGCTCGCGGGGGCCTCCTCGGTCGAACCGCTCGACGTCGGCGAGTAGGAGTCGGTTCTCTTGACATCAAGACACTTCTGGCGAATAGGGTGTGTCTTGATGTCAAGATAAATGAGGAGGGGTACGACGGATGGCGCACTCCTGGGACCCGCAGGTCTACCTGAAGTTCGCTGACGAGCGCGGTCGCCCGTTCTTCGACCTGATGTCCCGGGTCGGCGCCGAGG